>JAAEMP010000136.1 GCA_024225445.1 Hyphomicrobiales bacterium
GATGCAACGCACAAACTGGATATTGTTCGAGCTGTCGGTGCGGACCATGTTATCGATTATGCACAGGAAGACTTCATAGAGTCGGGCGAGCAATACGACTTGATTGTAGACTGTCAGTGTTTTCACTCGATGTTTGATATCAAACGCGCATTGAGGCCCGGGGGTGTTTACGCCATGATTGGAGGCTCCATGTTGCGGGCTTTCCAGCTTCTGTTCCTGAACCTCTTTATGCGGTTTAGCCGCGAGAACCGGAAATTTTGTTTGGTGGTGGAAGGGCCAAACAAGGGATTGGCTGAACTCAGGGAGCTTATTGAAGCCGGAAAACTGGTTGTGAGTCTTGATAAAACATATGATTTGAGCGAAGTGCCCGAGGCATTGCGGTACTTTGGAGAAGGGCTTCACAAAGGAAAAATTGCAATCGTCGTGAAAAGGTGATTGCCGGGAAATGGCATTATCGACATAAACAAGACATCATTTGATCTGAACGCAATTACGTTGCATGAAAAGTGTCGATGTCTTTTTGAGGCTGAATGATTGCATTTCTTTGTTCCGCATGCATGAAAAGGACAGATATTGTGTAGGATGTGTTAATCAGGCGATTAACAGGGGTGATCATGCGAAACAGGAAACAGTTACGGCCATTGAGGTTGAACCGTGAAGCGGGCAGAGCAAAAATATCGTTATCGCGCTGGAATGGCCGTTTTCCCATCACCATCACGTTGGTTGCGGCAGTGGGCCTGCTCACGCTGGTATCTGTGGGTAGTGTTCTGTGGCTGGGAGTCTGGCTGGCCCAAAAAAACACTTTTGCTCTTTTAAGCGAGAATGCACACCAAAGTGTGACATCTGCAGCCAATCGTATCAGGCAGCATCTTGAACCCGCGGAGGATCAAGCCCGTTTTCTCGTTGAGCGGATAGAAGCCGGTGATGTTGATCCAGCAGACCATCAAGCACTGGGTTTGCTGCTTACCGGCGCGCTGGCCGCCGCGCCGCAGATCGAGACCGTAATGTTTATCGATGATCAGGCGCAATCCTATTATGCCAGCTACAACTCCGGGAACGGCAAGGTAACACTGGGCATTATCGATTATTCACGTGATCAGATAATCCAGAAGAATATGAAAAAAATTGTTCCAGGCGCAAATTGGGGACCGCCGATCTGGCGTGAAAATACAAAACAAACCTACCTGAACGCAGGTTTTCCGGTTTTAGTGCGAGGCAAGCCTGCCGGTGCCATAGTCGCGGTAGTCTCTGTCGAGCATCTTTCGGATTTTGTTAGTGAAGCTCAATCCGGCCCGGACGGACAGCACTTCATTTTGTCAGGGCGTGAGCATGTGCTTGCCCACCCCTTGATGATGCGCGGATACCCCGGTCGCACGGATAAATCCCCCTTGCCGAAGCTTTTGGGATTCAGTGATCCAATTTTGGCTGCAATTTGGCGGCCAGATGGGCGCGAAGATCTGGCATTGAACCTGCCGAAAGATATTTCCGGGCATTTGCTACGGGTATTCGATGCAGAATACATATTTATCTATAAGGAAATGCCAGGCTTCGGTCCCCGCCCATTATTAGCCGGTGTGTATTATCGCTTGTCCGACGTCAGCGAGGAAATAGAGCGCATGATGTTGTCTATGGTTGCCGGTATTGCAGCACTCGCCCTATCATTGCTTGCAGCGGTTTTGCTCGGTCGGAAAATAGCGCAGCCGATAGTTGGTTTTTCAATTGCTGCCAGTCGCATTCGGGATCTGGAGGCTTCCAAAGTAAAAAACCTGCCCTCCAGTATGTTTCGTGAACTCAACGACCAGTCAAGATCTTTCAATACCATGCTGCGCGCGTTGCGCTGGTTTGAACTTTATGTGCCCAAGAAACTTGTTGGTCATCTGGTAAAACGCGGGGATGAATCCAGTCTGGCTTCCGACCACCGAAATATTACCGTTATGTTTACCGATATGGTCGGCTATTCTGCAATATCCCAAGGCATGTCGGCAAAAGAAGTGGCCGAGCTGCTTAATCACCATTTTAGCCTGATAGGCGAGTGCATTGATGCGGAAGAGGGAACAATTGACAAATATATCGGCGATTCTGTAATGGCTTTTTGGGGCGCGCCAGAAAAACAAAAAAACCGTGCCGAGCGCGCTTGCCGGACAGCGCTGGCCGTCGCATCTGCAATTCGCAAGGATAACGCCAAACGTGCGGAGCAAGGAAAGCCGGCGATTGGAATTCGTATCGGTATTCATTCCGGTGTTGCTACCGTTGGCAATATTGGCGCTCCGGGGCGCATCAACTACACGATTATTGGTGATGACGTAAATATTGGCCAAAGGCTGGAGCAATTGGGCAAAGAGGTTTACCCACCGGGAACGGATGTGTCGATATTGATCAGCGCAGACACCGCTGAAGGTCTTGGTGCAGAGTTCAAACCGGTTCTTGCCGGTAAATTTGAACTGAAGGGACGGGAGGGCAAGACCAAGGTCTATAAATTATGACACCAAGCTGACCAAAATCCAGAGCACATTTGATGAATAAGTGTCCGGATTGTATCTTCGAAACAGGTAATGCCAAGGGGCGTTGATAATAGCTTTCTTGAGCCATCTTCGGCCGTTCGATATCGGCTGTGAGTTGCGTTGCGTGCTGTTTATGGTACCGGTACCAACGCGTAACACGCGCCTGTCTGGCGGTCTTGATCAATCCGGTCAGTATCTGTGCCATTTATTTCTGTAGTACAGCAACGCCTGGTAATTCTTTACCTTCCATCCATTCCAGAAAAGCGCCGCCGGCTGTTGAAATATAGGTGAAATCATCGGCAATGCCTGCATGATTGAGGGCGGCTACGGTATCTCCACCTCCGGCAACCGAAATCAGCTTGCCCGCCCTGGTTTGGGCAGCAGCGACTTTTGCTGCATCAACGGTTGCCCGATCAAACGGCGTGATTTCAAATGCGCCCAGGGGGCCATTCCAGATAAGTGTATTTGCCCTTGAAATCCATTCGCCAATTTTGTGAACCGTATCCGGTCCGGCATCAAGAATCATCGCGTTGGGGGGGATTTGCTCCACCTTGACAATTTTATTGGAGATATTGGCTGCGAATTCCTGTGCAACCACACAATCATCGGGAAGTACAATAGCGCAACCGGCCTTTTTGGATATTTCAAGAATTTCCATCGCGGTGTCTGCAAGATCGTGTTCGCATAAAGATTTTCCAACGTCAAAACCCTGGGCGGCCAGAAAAGTATTAGCCATGCCGCCTCCGATGACCAGTGCATCTACTTTCAACACCAGATTTTTCAATAAATCGAGCTTGGAAGAAACCTTTGCGCCGCCAACCAGGGCAACAACCGGATGACTGGGATTCCCAAGTCCGGCTTCCAGCGCCTCCAATTCAGCTTGCATGGTGCGCCCGGCATAGGCGGGCAGGAACGCAGCCAGGCCGACAGTTGAGGCATGCGCGCGATGGGAAGCGGAGAAAGCATCAGATACGAAAATGTCTCCATTGGCTGCCAAATCAGCAGTGAATTGCTTGTTGTTTGCTTCCTCACCGGCATGAAAACGCGTGTTTTCCATCAATAAGATATCGCCATTCTGCATGGCGCCAACTGCGGCTTCAGCCATTGGACCGATACAGTCAGTGCTGAATGCGATAGGTTTCCCAATCACTTCAGACAGGGTGGAAAGAATAGGGGCCAGGGACATTTGAGGGATGATTTTTCCCTTGGGACGGCCAAAATGTGCAAGCAATATCACCTTGCCGCCTTTGTCGGAAATTTCATTGATGGTCGGTGCGATCCGCTCCATACGCGTTGTGTCTGTTACCGAGACGCCGCCGTTTTCGTCTTCTGATATTGGCACATTCAGATCGACCCTTACCAAAACACGTTTTCCGTCCGGGTTCACATCATCAAGGGTATTAGACTGGGTCATTTTTTTAACTCAACAGATTGGGGTTTTCTCGGGTAAATAATTCCGGATAATCAATCACCACGCCATTATCATCCACTTCCAGTTCAGCGACGAAATCTCTGCCCAGGGCTTCGTAGCGGTATTTGCGATAGGGGATCAGACAGGAATATTGCTGCCGGTCGACGCTGGGTTGAAGCGTGTCAAATGGAACATAGAGTATCTTGTAGCGTTGGTGATGGCCTGGTTTGTGTTTTCCCATACGCCTGATTGGCAGTGTATTGGTAAAAGGTGTGCCCGCCAAATCAATATCGATGGTGCCGGAAAAAGCGGATATCCGATCTCCATTCTGGTTAAACCAGCTACCTTCTCCATCGGAATTCAGCGACAGGGAATTACCTTCTGTATTTTCTATAGTGAAACTGCGAACCGTCCAATCCGGCGCGCAGACAATCGTATATCTGACAGCGAATTGGTGCTCGCCAATCCCACCAATCACCACACTGGATGCAATGATATTGTTTTCACATGAATTAACATGCAAATGTTCGAGGCCAGCGCCTGGTATCAGGCGCCAGCGGTAGGTGGTGGTGAATTGGCTGACAAAACCCATTTCAATACAAACGGTGAAATCAAGCTAAATCAGTTTGCCCATGGCAACGGCAGTGTCGGCCATCCGGTTTGAAAAACCCCATTCATTGTCATACCAGGTGAGGATGCGGCACAAGCGCTTGTCCATTACTTTGGTCTGATCCATGTGGAATACGGAAGAATGGGGATCATGGTTGAAATCTGATGAAACCAGGGATTCATCGGTATATCCCAGCACACCTTTTAATGAGCCATCGGCTGCCACACGGATTGCGTTGTTGATTTCCTCAACCTTAGTATCGTTGTCGGCAATGAACGTTAAATCCACGACGGAGACGTTCGGAGTAGGGACGCGGATGGCGACACCGTCAAGTTTGCCATTTAGTTCCGGCAAAACCAATCCAACGGCTTTGGCGGCCCCGGTAGATGTGGGGATCATCGACAGGGCTGCTGCGCGAGCGCGGTAAAGATCAGAATGCATGGTGTCCAGAGTTGGCTGATCGCCAGTATAGGAATGAATTGTGGTCATAAATCCTTTTTCAATCCCAATGGCATTGTTGATAACATAAACCACCGGGCTTAGACAATTGGTTGTACATGATGCGTTTGAAACGACGATGTCGCTAGCCTCGAGGCTGTCGTCATTTACGCCCATGACGATAGTTTTATCCGCATTGGCTCCCGGGGCTGAAATCAGCACACGACTGGAACCATTTTCCAGATGCTGGGCTGCTTTGTCACGTGCTGTGAACAGTCCTGTACATTCCATGGCCACATCAACATCGGCCCAGGGTAGTTCCTTGGGATCGCGAATGGCTGTTACATTGATCGGGCCACGGCCCACATCGATAGAGTTGCCATCGACGGTGACTTTGCCCGGAAAACGGCCGTGTACACTGTCATAGCGAATTAGATGTGCGTTGGTTTCAACCGGACCCAGATCGTTGATGGCGACGACCTCGATATCAGTACGGCCGCTTTCGATAATTGCGCGCAGGATGTTTCGTCCGATACGGCCAAAGCCGTTAATTGCTACTTTTGTTGTCATAAGAATCTCCAATTTGACGAGAGTTGGATTGCTGGTGAAAGGACATTTCTTTTTAAAGAATCTGCAGAAACTTAAAGTATATTGTGGATTACTCCAGCAGTGTAGATTCAATTTGATAAAATGCTCGGCAGTTTTCTGACATGCCGGTCAGAATAATTATCCTCTGAGTTAGATATCTGTTTATTTTAACCTGGCTTTCGCTGCCTCGATTGTGGCTTGGGAGTTGATGCCAAAATGATCGTAGAGATCTTTGGCGGGAGCTGAGCCGCCAAATGAACTCATGCCGATGAAGATTCCATCGCTGCCAATGAAATGATCCCAGCCCTGACGTATACCTGCCTCAATCGCGATATTGACTTTTGTTTCACCAATGACATTGGATTGATACCGGTTGCTTTGTGCCTGGAATAATTCGAAACATGGAATGGAAACAACGCGAGTTGCAATCCCGTCTTTTTCAAGTCCAGCCTGGGCCTCCAAGGCAATTTCTATTTCTGATCCGGAAGCAAACAGGCTAACCTGAGCATTATCGCTTGCCGGGCTCAATTCGTAGGCTCCGCAGGCACACCGGTTTTGGGCTTCAAACTCTGTCCTGACTGCGCCCAGTGCTTGACGGGAAAGTGCTATCGCGGTGGGTGAGGTGTGTGATTCAAGCGCCAGTTGCCAGCATTCTGCTGTCTCCATCGTATCGGCAGGGCGCATCACCAGCAGATTGGGGATTGCCCGAAGAGAAGCCAGTTGTTCAACGGGCTGATGGGTGGGGCCATCTTCACCCAGGCCGATTGAATCATGGGTCAACACATGGATTACCCGGATACCCATCATTGCGGCAAGGCGAATCGGTGTGCGGCAATAATCGGAAAATATCATGAATCCGCCGGAATAGGGTATGAGACCACCATGAAGCGCCATGCCATTCATGGCGGCGGCCATCGCATGTTCACGCACGCCCCAATGAATATAACGGCCGGAAAAATCATCTGGTGTAATTGATTGGGTTTGCGAAGTTTTGGTGTTGTTTGAGCCGGTCAAATCAGCTGAACCACCAATGGTTTCATCAACAATCCCATTGATAACTTCAAGCGCCATCTGGGAAGATTGGCGTGATGCCTTTTTTGGCTTTTCCTCTGCTAATTGGCGTTTGTATTCTGTGATTGCCGTTTCAAGTTTGGTCGGCAGATCACCGCGCATTCGCCGTTGAAATTCCCCCTTAATCTCAGGGTCCGTATTGTCAAAGCGTTTTTCCCATTCCTTGCGTTTCTGGCTTGATCGCAATCCTGTAATTCGCCAGTCATCAAGTATTTCCGAGGGAATATTGAACGGTTTGGATTTCCAGCCCAATGCTTTTCGGGTCAGGGCAATTTCATCACTGCCAAGTGGTGCACCATGAACGGATGCGGTTCCTGATTTATTAGGCGAACCAAAACCAATGGTTGTTCGACAGGCTATCATTACCGGCTTGTCTGATAACTTTGCCTCTTCCAATGCGCTTGAAATCTCTTCCGGATCATGGCCGTCGATGGAAATTGTTTTCCAGTTGCTGGCATCAAAACGGGCGATTTGATCAGTAGAATCTGTGATCGATATCGGCCCGTCAATGGAAATACGGTTATCGTCCCATAAAACGATGAGTTTGTTCAGTTTCAGATGACCTGCCAGCGCAATAGCCTCCTGGGAAATGCCCTCCATCAGGCAACCGTCTCCGACCAGGCAATAGGTGTGATGATCAACGATATCGCCGCCGAATTCATCAGCGAGTTTTCGTTCGGCCATGGCCATGCCAACCGCATTGGCGATACCCTGTCCCAGTGGCCCGGTTGTTGTTTCAATACCGGCCGCATGTCCGTATTCGGGGTGACCGGCAGTCTTTGAACCCAATTGGCGGAAATTCCTGATTTGCTTAATGTCGATATCTTCATATCCCAACAAATACAGCAGCGAGTAAAGCAGCATTGATCCGTGTCCTGCCGATAGTACGAATCTGTCGCGATCTGGCCAGTCAGGTGTATTTGGATCAAATTTCATAAATTTGCTGAACAAAACCGTTGCCACATCTGCCGCTCCCATCGGAAGCCCCGGATGTCCGGAATTGGCTTTTTGAATCGCATCAATGGATAGAAAACGAATGGCATTTGCCATCCCTGTGTGCTTGTCGTTATTTGTCATAAAATTTGCCAATTGCCCTGATTTGTCTTTTTAACGCCAAAATGGCCTTTTGCCTGCCATGAAGAAATGTGGATGGTTATCTCCGGTTATTTGGTTCCAGCGGGAGTTCACGAACAAACGGCAGAAATAGCAGGTGGGGGGTGGGAGTCAATGAAGAGAAATGCATCAAAGTCGATCCCGGTAATAATTTTGACAGATTTCTACTGTTTTTGGAAGCTTGGAGATGCGTCTGATTGGCGCAGATGGTATATATTTTCAAATTGGTGTTGTCAAAAATAATGGTCAATAACGTTGAATTTGAATGTCCATGCGTTGACGAGAGGCTAGTCCATTGCCTAATGTTTTTCTGTAAAGGGATGAGGAAACCTGGAGATTCGTTTTAGGGATTTACAATAAGCAGTGCCGGTTTCATAGACTATTGGGTGAGGTCTGGAGAGCGATGTCAGGGACTATCAGCCAAATTTTGTTGAGGGAGTTAAGTTAGTTTGGGGATTTGTAATGGCCGACGATGACAAAGTTGCTGCTGAAAAAGATATTGAACTGATTTTGCAACAGCTTGGAAATTCAATAGATGCTCTGGAAACAGTTGTTGATGGACATTTGGAACATAAGGCTGCAAATCAGGATTTTGCTGCTGAAGTGCAGCGAATGGGTGCGGACCGGGTGCGGCTGGCTGGTTCACTGGATGATGCAGAGGCGCGTTGTCAGCGGTTGGAATCTGTCAATCGCGAAGTATCCTCGCGTTTGGTCAACGCCATGGAAACTATTCGTGGGGTGATAGAAAAAGATAAACCGGCATAGAGTATCCTGATTGTGAAAAGATGCAGATAGTATTTCAAGGGTCTTTGACCCAGATGGTGGACTGGTTATTTTGATGAAAGCATGCTGATGGCGCAAATTGCAGTGACAATCAATGGCAAAACCTATCGAATGGCCTGTGATGAGGGGCAGGAAAATCATTTGATTGCGCTTGGTCAGAAGTTTGACGATCATGTCGGTCAGTTGAAAGGTTCGTTTGGCGAGATTGGTGATCAGCGCCTGACTATCATGGCAGGTATCATGGTGGTTGATGAACTGGGTGAATCAAGAAAGAAAATTCGCAGCCTTGAGGCGGATCTGGAAAACTTGCGCATTAACCGTGATGAGGTGCTCTCAAACAGTGAAGAGCAGACAAAATCGGTAATGATCGGGCTTGGCAATGCGGCAGAACGGATTGAAAAACTGGCGCGCAAACTGAATGGTCTGTGATGCTGACCCTTGTTCTTTACGTGGAAGCATTTGACTCCCTCAAATGGCTCAATGGATGTTTTTGGTCGAAATAATAATTTTAGTGTTGGTAAAGTAGTAACCGTCCCATTATAATAAGAGGTGCGGGCTACGTAATTAGTTAGAACTCATTTTCCCTGGGCCTTAGCGATTCTTCAGGGAGCTGTCCCTGCCTCGGCTCGTGGGTCTTGGCATCACGGCGCCCACCTACTTTGTAGGTTCCAGGATCACTCATGTTCGACGGTTGCGCGGCTCGTATTTTTTTGATCAGGCTTTGATGCCGTACCACTAATTATTTTCAACAATGCGAAAATATCGATGATATTATTTGGCAAACCGGCAAATTGCTGCAGTTGTCACCGAATTCGCAAATTTCCCATTTGAGGCCATAATTTGTACGCTCAGAAAGCCAAGGCAGAAGTTCGCGAATTGATCTTGAAGAAGCGTGACGTGTTGAGCACCGAAGAACGAATTGAAGGCAGCATTTGTGCTGCGGAACTAGCCAACAACCATATTGTGTTTGAGCCTGGCACAATTATATCGGGTTTTTTCCCGATCAGATCAGAAATTGATCCGCGACCCCTGATGGATCATCTGCGCAAACGAGGCGCGATACTTTGCCTGCCGGTAGTGGTTGATAAGACCAGGATCATATTTCGTGAACTTGTTCCTGGTGCAGCATTGATTGACACAGGATTTGGAACAAAAGGACCGGGAAGTGATGCGCGGATTGTCGATCCGCAAATCATGCTGGTGCCTTTATCTGTGTTCGATCGAAAAGGTGGCCGCATCGGATATGGGGCCGGCTATTATGATCAGGCAATCGCACGATTGATTGATATGGGTAATACGCCAAAAACCATCGGCATGGCATTTGATTGTCAGCAATATGATTTGGTGCCCCAGGAACCTCATGATGTTGCAATGGATGCGATTGTAACCGAGAATGGTTATCGTGAATCATAGTATTCTTGAACAGGCTCAGAGTTTTGAATTGTACACTGAAATCGACTGATTTGGTATTGAACGGAATAGTTAATGCGCATTTTGTTTTTGGGTGATATGTGCGGCAAATCCGGCCGCAGGAAAGTTTTTGGAAAATTACCGGGATTAATTGACAGGTTGAAACTCGATTTTGTTATCGTCAATGGTGAAAATGCGGCAGGTGGATTTGGCATCAATGAAATGATAGTCGAGCAAACACTGGAAGCGGGTGCAGATGTAATTACCACCGGAAACCATGTATGGGATCAGCGTGAGGCATTGTCCTTTGCCGATCGGCATGAAAGATTCCTGCGCCCGATCAATTATCCGGCGGGCACTCCGGGCAAGGGATCGAACATATATGATGCAAGAAATGGCGCCCGGGTGATGGTGATTAACATCATGGGCAGGGTATTCATGCACCCTGAGCTTGATGATCCATTTCAATGTGCGGAAAATCAGCTGGCGGCAGCTCCGATGGGTGAAGCGGCGGATGTTGTCATTGTTGATTTTCATGCCGAGGCAACCAGTGAAAAAGTCTGCTTTGGTCACTTTGTTGACGGGCGAGTGTCTTTTGTTGTTGGAACACATACGCATTGTCCGACTGCCGATCACCAGATTTTGGCGGGTGGAACTGCTTATATCAGTGATGCGGGAATGTGCGGTAATTATGATTCTTCTCTGGGAATGGATAAGGAAGAACCGATCAACCGTTTTGTTACCAAAATTCCCAAGAGACGGTTTGAGGCCGCTGGAGGAGAGGCCACCTTGAGCGGGGTTGGCGTGGAAATTGATGAAAAAACCGGGTTGGCAACGCATATCGCGCCGTTGAGGATTGGGCCCATACTGGATAATTGTCTGCCGTGGCAGGACTAATTTTTGATGAAGAACGATAATGAAACCGCTGGCGCGTGCATCAATCCCGAATTGTTTGCCAAACATTCAGGCCTTGAGTTGCTTCAAATGATGGTTGCGGGGGAATTGCCTGGCCCACCCATTGCAAAGTTGATGAATTTTTATCTCAGTGAAGTTGATCAGGGATATGCTGTGTATCGCGGCATTGCCAAGCTTGATCATTACAATCCTGCCGGTACGGTACACGGAGGCTGGCCTGCCACATTGATTGATTCTGCACTGGGTTGCGCAGTGCAATCGATGCTGCCTGCTGGCAAGCTGTTTACCACCATTGAATTCAAGATAAATTTTGTGCGCCCGTTATTTGACAATAGCGGCGAGGTTGTTTGTCAGGGCAGTATTGTTCATTTCGGAAGGACTACGGCGACGAGTGAGGCGAAGTTAAAACGGTCCGACGGCAAACTGGTTGCACATGGAACGGCAACTTGTGCAATTTTTGAAGCATAGATAATTGATGTGTTTTTGGGGAATGGCAAGATAGGCTTGAATGCGTTTAACCGGCTCTGATAGCTTCCAGAAATATATCTGCAAACTTGTCCAGTTTTGCCTGACCAACACCTTTTATTTGTGCAAATTCGTCTTTGCTGGAAGGTCTGATGGCGGCAAGCTCGATCAGGGTCTTATCGGGAAATATGATATAGGCAGGGACATTTTTTTCTCTGGCCAGTGTCAAACGGAGTTTTTTCAATTCGGCCAACAACAATTCATCACGGCTTGAAAGTTCAATATCGGTCTGGATTTTTCTGGCTTTGGTAGATGGCTTGCTCTTGGTCACCAGAGTTTCCTGGCGATAGAAAAATTTGTTGTTGCCGTTTGAGACTTCTCTACCCTTTTCAGTGATATGCAGGCCGCCATATCCGGCAATATCGATCTTCAGCAGGCCGGAAGAAATCATTTGCCGCAAAATTGAACGCCAGGTTTCCTTGTTCAAGGACTTGCCTTCGCCATAGCAGGCACATTCCTGGTGATTGAATTTTCTGATGTTTTCGGTATTTGATCCGCGTAACACGTCGATAATGTGTACCTGGCCAAAACGTTGACCGGTATCAAGGATGGTTGCCATGACCAGTTGTGCATGCTGGGTACCGTCACTCAGATCAAGTGGAGAATTGCAAATGTCGCAATTGTTGCATGGCGGGGATTTTTCTCCAAAATATTCCAGTAGAATCTGGCGGCGACAGCTTATTGCATCAGCGTAGGCTATAAACACGTCCAGGCGTCTGTGTTCACGCCTTTTGTTGTCTTCATCACTGCCATCATTGTCGATAAACCGGCGGCGCAATGCAATGTCCCCAGAACCAAACAGCATGTGCGCATCAGCCGGTTCACCGTCACGGCCGGCACGGCCAATTTCCTGATAATAGGCTTCAATGCTTGCCGGCAAATCAGTGTGGAAGACATAGCGGACATCGGGTTTGTCAATGCCCATGCCAAATGCAATGGTGGCTACCATAACAAGGCCGGATTCGGTAACAAATCTGTCCTGATTTTCGTTTCTAACCTGTTTATCAAGACCTGCGTGATAGGCTAAGGCGCGAATTCCATTAGCATTGAGAAACTGCGCAGCCTCTTCAGTCTTTTTACGTGACAGACAGTAAACGATGCCGTTGAGGCCCTTTCGGGGAGTAACGAATTCAAGTAACTGGTGCTGCCAATTGTTTTTCGATTGCACGGTGATTGATATATTGGGGCGATCAAAGCCGGTAACGAAGGTTCTGGATTTGCCGCGGAACAACTGAATTTCTATATCCCGCCTTGTGGTTTCGTCAGCAGTTGCCGTCATCGCTGCAATTGGGACATTTGGATAGCGCTCCGCCAGTGTGGACAGCTGTGCGTATTCCGGGCGAAATGCCGGGCCCCATTTCGAAATGCAATGAGCCTCGTCAATAGCAAAAAGCGAAACGGGAAGCTTTGAAATGGCAGCCAGCATGCGTTCGCTCATTAATCGTTCAGGCGCCATATATAAAATTGCAACCTGACCTGCTGTGACTTTCAGCCAGCTTTCAATATTTTCTTCGCGCGTTCTCGATGAGTTGATTGCTTCTGCGGCAACGCCGGCAAGTTTAAGTGCCGCCACCTGGTCGGTCATCAGCGCCACCAGTGGAGAAATAACAATTGTCAGCCCGCCCATTACCAGAGCCGGTACCTGAAAGCATAGAGATTTACCTGCTCCCGTGGGCATTACCGCCAATGTGCTTGAACCATCAAGCAAAGCGTCAATGACAGGTTCCTGGCCTGGGCGAAAACTATCGTAGCCGAATATATCTTTCAGAATTCTGCTTTTGGAAGGGCGATCAGAACTCTGCAAATCTGCTGACAATTGTTAATTCCTCGCTCGTTACCGAATTTGTTGGTCAATGATGCAGAATCGCGTGTACATGCTGGACGCAATGAATTGTTCTTTATATAAGTGTCCAACCTGAAACTCTGAATAGAGTTTGACGAACCTGATTTTGGCTCTTTTTGCCGGAATTTCTGCTTGAAGGCAACCAGCCTGCAGCACAGAATTTCCAGCAAAATCACTCAAAATCCGGTTCGTCAAACCCTGCTCAGAGTTTCGGGTGGATGCTGAGCAATTCAAACGAATTTGAAAACCGATAGAGTAGAAATATGGCAGGCCACTCAAAATTCAAAAATATCATGCACCGCAAGGGACGGCAGGATGCAGTTCGTTCAAAACTGTTTTCACGTCTTTCCAAAGAAATCACCGTGGCGGTGAAAGTGGGGAATGGAACCACTGATCCGGATATGAATCCACGGTTGCGCACGGCTATTCAGAATGCCAAAGGTCAATCCATGCCCAAGGATAACATCCAGCGAGCAATCAATAAAGGTGCCGGAGGGGAAGGGGAAGATTACAAAGAGATCCGATATGAAGGTTATGGTCCTGGTGGTGTGGCTGTAATTGTCGAAGCACTGACCGACAATATGAACCGCTCAGCCTCTAACATACGCACCTGTTTTACCAAAAATGGCGGACAAATGGGTGAATCAGGTTCTGTCTCTTTTATGTTCGACCGGGTGGGCGAGATTAAATACAAAGTGGATGCTGGAGATGAAGACACGGTGATGGAGGCGGCGATTGAAGCGGGGGCGGAAGACGTTACTTCAGATGAAGATGGCCATATTGTCATCTGCGGATTTGAAGACATTGGTGAGGTGGCCATGGCTCTGGAAAATGCACTGGGTGAGGCGGAAAGTATCAAGCCGATCTGGAAACCGCAAAACAACACGCCAGTCGATGAAGACAAGGCGCCAACATTGCTGAAAATGATGGATGCGCTGGAAGATGACGATGATGTACAGAATGTTTATGCCAATTTCGAAATTGATGATGAAGTGATGGCAAAACTGGCCAGTTGAGGGTGATCGGTGAATTTTGGGATTCGTTGACCAGGAGGAATACCTGCCCGTTTTACCATAAGGGAAAATTTCGGACAGGGCAGAAACTAGCGCAGCAATTGATCAAGAACCGGAAGTGACATTATGGCTGAACACAAGATCAGCAGGAAGGTGATTGTCCGGAAAGTTTGTTCGGAGGCTTTAGTGAACAGGCTGCCACCAATCATGATTCCCAGAAAAAATATTGGGGAAGCAAGAAGGCCTTTGAGTGCAGATTCCCAGGTGAATAATCCGCCAAGATAGTAGCCGCCCATGGATATGAACTCGGTCATCAGGAACAACATCAGGATATTCGCGCGCACGATACCGACACCGGTTTTGGTAGCCATCCAGTAAATGATTGCCGGTGGGCCTGGTATTTGGGTTGAGCCTCCCAGAAAACCGCTTAGTGCGCCAACGCTTGCAGAAATCGGGAAATTACGCGGGCCACGATATTGCCAGCCAGACCATAAAACCGAGACCGAAATCAGAATGATGGCCGATATGAACCAACGCAGCAGGGTGGCATCGCCATATTTGATAAAAGCAACTCCCAACGGCAGCGCCAAAACAAAACCGGCCAAAATAGGTCTGACCTCGGACCATTGAACTTTTCTTCTTGATTGCAATGCCGGAATAATCGCCGGCCATGAATCCATCACCACCAGCATGATCAGCGCAATTTTGGGACTGAACATCGCGGCTGCTACGGGAGCGACAATCATGCCTGTGCCAAAACCGGAAAAACCGCGTGCAATGCCGGCGATGATGACTGCAAGTAACACGATTTGGAATGCCGGGTTAGTGAGATTCTCGGTTATCATCTGCATAATGAATCAGTCCGGTCAGCAAAATGTAAATTTACCTTTGATCGACATGGATTGCCAGCCGTATTCAATGGAGTTTTTGATTTAAACTGATCCTGAATATTTGTGAATGTTTCCGGTTTGTTCACAAATGTCGTGCATGTCTGTATCAATTGAAATAGAGTGCTGTTCATGAATGAAGCGATTCGTATAATCGGGATTGATCCCGGATTGCGCCAAACCGGCTGGGGAGTTGTGGAGAACCTTGGTAATTCACTGCACTTTGTTGCATCCGGGACCGTAACCTCCGATGCAAAAATGAATTTGGCGTCACGACTTTGCCAGTTGCATGAAGGATTGGCTCAGGTGTTGCATTTGTACCAGCCTCATGAAGCGGCTGTGGAACAGACTTTTGTCAACAAGAATGCCGCCGCAACCCTTAAACTTGGTCAGGCGCGCGGGATTGCCATGCTGGTGCCGGCGCGGGCCGGTCTGCCCGTTAGTGAATATGCACCCAATGCGGTTAAAAAAGCTGTGATTGGTGCGGGGCACGGTGATAAACACCAGATCAAGTTGATGGTTGGCATGCTTCTGCCCAAAGCTCAATTTGACAGTGATGATGCAGCCGATGCCCTGGCAATTGCCATTTGTCATATCCATTCACGCGGAGCTCGTGAACTGGAGAAAAGAGCGGCATTATGATTGGTAAATTAACGGGGATACTGGACACGGTCGGCGAGGATCATATTATTCTTGATGTACAGGGCGTTGGTTATCAGGTTCACTGTTCCTCGCGCACAATGAACGGGCTTCCTTTGGCAGGTGAGGCAATCAGTATGGTAATAGAAACCCATGTGCGGGAAACCGAGATCAAGCTGTTCGGATTTTCATCAGAACTGGAGCGTGACTGGTTTAACCTGTTACAAAGTGTTCAGGGTGTGGGTGCGAAGGTGGCGCTGGCTGTTCAATCGACGCTTTCAGCTGGTGAACTTGCCTCAGCCATTGCGCTGCAGGACAAGGCGATGATAACACGCGCTCCGGGTATCGGGCCCAAGGTTGGCCAGCGCATAGTCAGCGAGCTGAAAGATAAAGCGCCTGCATATTCAGGTTCAGCGGCGCAAGAACTGGGATTGGCATCAGATATCGGCGATGGTCTTGCGCCATCAGCCGTCAGCGATGCGGTTTCGGCATTGGGAAATTTGGGTTATTCGTCAGAACAGGCGGCAAGAGCTGTGTCTGCGGCATTGCGCTTGGCAGGTGAAGAGGCCGATAGCGCAAGACTTATCCGTTTGGGCTTAAAAGAGCTGGCTGGTTGACAATGCTGATAATTGTGCGCCGCATCTTCACAGATTTTTATTGTGCCACTTCAATAATTGAACGATATGATGCGATGACCCGGCAGAATTTTGTAAAGTATTTGAGATGAACGATTCCAGGATCATAAATCCGGACAAAACTGGTGAAGAGCAGATTGACGCTCACGATCTGTCGCTTCGCCCGCAGTCCCTTGACGACTTTGTTGGTCAGGCGAAAGTTCGTGCCAATCTGAAGGTGTTTATTGAGGCTGCAAAAAAGCGTGAGGAAGCCCTGGATCATGTTTTGTTTGTCGGTCCTCCCGGTCTTGGCAAAACAACGCTCGCCCGGATAATGGCCAAGGAACTGGGTGTAAATTTCAGATCAACCTCCGGACCAGTTATCGCCAAGGCAGGTGATCTGGCGGCATTGCTTACCAATCTTGAAGATCGCGATGTTTTATTCATTGATGAAATCCATCGGCTTAATCCGGCAGTCGAGGAAATCCTGTATCCGGCAATGGAAGATTTTCAGCTTGATCTGATTATTGGTGAAGGACCGGCAGCACGTTCTGTTAAAATTGATCTGGCGAATTTTACTCTGGTTGCGGCAACCACACGTATTGGTCTTTTGACTACTCCTTTGCGAGACCGGTTTGGAATTCCGATCCGGCTCAATTATTATGAAGTTCATGAACTGGAACATATCGTAAAGCGCGGAGCGCGCATATTGGGCCATGCGATCAGCCAGGATGGTGCGCTGGAAATTGCCAGGCGTGCCCGCGGGACGCCGCGAATTGCCGGACGGCTGTTGCGTCGGGTTGGTGATTTTGCCCTGGTGAAAAATATTGAAACTATTGATGCCGAAATAGCCGATGCGTCCCTGACCCAGCTAGAGGTTGATGCAATGGGGCTTGATCAACTTGACACCCGCTATCTCGACCAGATCGGGAGAAAATTTGGTGGTGGTCCGGTAGGAATTGAAACTCTGGCGGCAGCTTTGTCAGAACCGCGTGATGCCATTGAAGAGATTATTGAACCTTATCTTATCCAGCAGGGATTTATCCAGCGAACGCCGCGTGGCCGTGTTTTAACCGACATGGCGTGGAAACACCTGGGTCTGGCTGTACCGGGGAACCTGAAGGCCATGCAGGCCAGTTTGCTTGAAGATGACGAGGAAGGATGAATGGGACGGATGAATGGACTTCGGTTTTTCTATTGAATTGATCCAGATTGGCTAGTCAAATCGAAAAGTCTCTAAAACCAGCCGGATACATCCAGATGCAGGCTCCAGTCTCTTTTCCCCTTGTGTTTCAACACGTCTTTCATTCCTTTGACCTTTTCACCGGTTGAGGATACCAATCCGGAGAAATTGGGTGGTGGCGGTGGAGCTTCTGTTGAAAAATTGGTAATTTCGAGGAAATTTGCCACATATTCACCATAGGCGCTTTTCAATTTCTTGCGATCCAGTTTTTGCGATTGCAAAAACGGCAATACAAATCTGGCCAGGTAATAACGCTCACTCGCGCCATACCATTCCCAGGACTTTCCCTTTTTCAAGGCGATATATTCCAGTTGCAAAGCTTTGATTGTTTCCAGTTCGCCAAGTACCAGTTCACTCAGATTTTGAAAAGCCTGGATAAATTTGTTGAAGGCCGGCATCAGTGAATTATGAATTTTTCTGCCGCCTTTGGCATTGTCAAACTGAAACAGCTCGTTGGTATAATATTTTGACGCTTTATTGTTAATCGGGTGTAATTCGAGAAAAGCGTTAATCAGAGCTGCCGTAGCGTTATCGAGATTATCAAATGGCGGTAATTGCAGGGGTAGTCCGGCGAATTTCTGGGGCCAGTAAACTTGGGTATCGGAATTGTGCTTTTCCATCAGCGCGACGGTATTGGCATCCAGTTTTGCCCATATTTTATACTGATCCCAGTTAAGCGGATAAATTTCATACAGGCCATACTGGATATAGGTTTCCTTGCCGGTTGGGCCTTTCTTCATGTTTTTGCAACACCAGCTCAAATAGCGATCATAGGACATAACAGCGCGCTGGGTGGATTTGTCCGTCAATAAGGACAATATACTGTCAAATTTTGAAAACTTTGCCTCAAGTTCTTCATCCGTGTAGTCAAATTTCTGGATCAGGGGCTTGACGTGTTTGGTGACATCTTCCGGCCTCGGCAGTTGAGCCAATGCGATTTCGCGATGTTTGCCGTCCGGGAACATCTGCAGATAAGTCTGGAACAATTGTACATCGCCCTTGTCGCGAATCTGATTCCAGAAGTTTTCCTCTTTGACATTTAGTACCGTACTGCTTTGCTCAGGCTTCACGGTATTTGCCGGATCATTGCCACGGTCAACCAGATAGACTTCCTCTATCAGAGAAGTAGACTCCCAGGTCGTTTGAGCCTTGTCTGTCTGATAATAGACTTTACGGCGAACCTTTTTGAATACCGCTTCCAATGTCAGATCTGGATCGGTGATAAATTCTGCCAGCGCCTGTGAATAAGGGCTGTGTCTGCCTTTGCCATCAAGAGCAATGGCTCCTGGTGCAGTTGAATAGGCGATAAATGAACCTGAGGGTGAATCTATGCGCGCGAGGCCCTTGCTGACAGAACGCGAAACGGCCGTGAAAGGATTATTGCGGCAGGCATCCAGAACAATTACATTGGTTTTGGCTCCGGATAATTCAATGATTTTGAGTATGATGGAAGTGTTGATGCCCTGCAAAATAATGTCCGTATCGGACTGCAGGTTGGCATCTGTGGGGACAATAAAATTTTCCCCGTTATACTGAATGCCGTGACCGGCATAATAAAACATTACAATGCCATCATCACCGATATCCCTGATTTTTTTGGCAAAATTGTTGATCACCTGGCGGGCACCTGAAAGGGAAACATCCTTGCTGGTCAGAACTTCAAAACCTATTTCGCGCAATTTCCCGCTAATCAGATCCGCATCATTTGCCGGATTTTTGAGGGGAGAAGTATGCTGATATTTGGAGTTGCCAATTACCAGTGCCAGACGGTTTGCGGATAAGGCATAATTGGTTGAAATAACTGTGAAAACAAATACCAAAACGAATCGTGAGCAAAACATAATTGCGAATTTGTGGAACTTATGGAGATAATGCACAGTCGTTTCCTTCGCAATTTTGATGATTTCCATTTAATAATAGCAAATAAATGAAAGTTGTACGACAATAATTCAGTTTCAATTATCGTTGATTTTGCAGTTTTGTCATTTATTGTGGCTGAAAATCACATATTTCTGAGAAGTGCGTGAGTAGATGTATTCACTATCCAACAAGCTGATTGACAATGGTCATGAAATGCAGATCCGTGTCTATTACGAAGATACGGATTTTTCAGGTGTCGTGTATCATTCAAATTATCTGAAATATATGGAACGATCGCGAACTGAGTGGTTGCGTCATCTGAAAATATTTCATCAGGATTTGGCCAAAGATGATTCAGCTTTCGCTATCCACAAAATGGCGCTGAAATTTGGTCCTCCGGCGGTTATTGATGATTTATTGATCGTTCGAACGGAACTTAAGAAACTGGGTGGGGCGCGTTCATTTTTGCGACAGGACGTATTGCGTATTGAACCTGATGCCAGTGAGACCCTGCTTTGCGGCGCTGATGTGGAAGTCGCATTTATTAATCATGGTGGCGGTGCGAAAAGATTTCCCGATGATTTACGGGAGAAACTTGAGGGGAAATAGACCGGGGGGTTGCAAATCCTAACTCTTCCTTAACTATAAAAATGCCTTAATGCGACAGATAATTGCGAGTGATTCACGGCCCTTATTTGGCCAGAATTTTTGGGGATGAATTAAACGTAACTCGCATCCGCAAAAGGCACTGTTTTTTGTTGATTGTTATGCTGCTGCGCAAAGATGTAAAGAGGACTGGATGTTACGGCCGGTGCTGAATTGATTTCGATTTAGAGTCTAAAATCCAAAAAAGGTTCTCATATATGAATGGGATCAGTAGAAATTTGTTATATTTTATTTACGGTGCCGGGGTCGTTTTGGTTGCGATAACAGGAATGGATCCAGCGTTCGCTCAAAACGTCGAGAGTTCCAATCTAGGTGCGGCTGGGGGCGAGGTTTCTCTTGTCAGTCTATTTTTGCAGGCAGGTCTCATCGTCAAGAGCGTGATGATCGGATTGATGCTGGCATCGGTCTGGAGCTGGGCAATTATTCTGGACAAATGGTTTTTATATGCCCGCACCAAACGCCAGCTGAACCGGTTTGAAAAAGCGTTCTGGTCGGGGCAGTCGCTGGAAGAATTGTATCAAACGGTATCTGACAAGACCCCAACGGGAATGGCATCCCTGTTTGTGGCAGCCATGCGCGAATGGAAACGTTCCTATGAACGTGGAGCCAATTCACAAATAGGGCTGCAAACACGCATTGATAAAGTGCTTGACGTTTCGTTGGCCAGGGAGGCCGAGCGACTGGAGCGGCGTCTGATATTTCTGGCGACCGTGGGTTCGGCTGCTCCTTTTGTCGGATTATTTGGAACAGTGATTGGTATCATGACATCATTTCAGGCAATTGCCGGATCAAAATCAACCAACCTGGCTGTCGTGGCTCCGGGCATTGCTGAAGCCTTGCTGGCGACAGCGCTCGGGTTGCTGGCAGCAATTCCGGCAACTATTTTCTACAACAAACTGTCATCGGATGTTTCAAAAATCACGTTACGCCTCGAAAGTTTTGCTGATGAATTTTCTGCCATACTTTCGCGACAGATTGATGAGAGAAACAAGTTGAACACATGACATGCGATAATTATTGCAATGGGTGCACAATGTGTCGGGTTTTGGTTGTTGGGGTAACCCAAATAAACTGGATGGTCTAAATGGTCACGGCAGCAGGAAATCCCGGAGTGCACAGCTCAAAGCGCAGGCGCTCCAAAAGACATACGCCAATGAGTGAAATCAATGTGACGCCGTTTGTCGATGTGATGTTGGTTTTACTGATAATTTTTATGGTGGCTGCCCCTTTATTGTTGTCTGGCATACCGATCGACCTGCCAAAAGTGAACGGCGAGACACCCAACGCGGAAACAGACCCAATCACGTTTTCAATCGATAAGGATGGGGTTTATTACCTGCAGAATGATGTCATTTTACTTGATGAAATTGGACCGCGATTGTCGGCGATTTCGGAGGCCGGTTATAAAGGGGCGATTTTCATAAGGGGTGACAAGGAGACATCTTATGGCTTCATCCTGAACGCCGTGGGCAGAATCCATAGTGCGGGATTTAAATTCAATTTACTGGGCTTGCCGGAGGACGTTGTCATTTCACTTAATGACAAGCTGAATACAGCGTCAGACAAATGAGCAGAACTCGATGAAACTAGGAGTCGTTATTTCAGGTACAATTCACGTCACCATTTTGACATGGGGATTGTGGAATATAAGTGCACCTGAGCCATTTGTTGTGAGCAGAGTTGCAGCGCTGCCGGCTGATTTCATTCCTTTTGATGAATATACCCGCTCTGTTGAAGGAGATTCAAAGGCCAGCAGGAAGGAAAAAACTGCTCCGGTACCGACCAAGAATCCCCCGGAAAGAGAACCGGCAAAAAATGTAGGTGATACCAAAATTGACATTAAATCTGAAGTGAAAGCGCCGCCTAAACCCGAACAGGTTGATATCAGTAAACCTCTACCCAAGGCAAAGGAAGTTCAACCATCGCCAGTGGTCAAACCGGAACCACAACCGGAAAAAATGGTAAAAGAAACGCCCGTACCGACCAATGAACTTTCATCACTGAATGAACCGCCAAAACCGTTGAATGAGCAAAAGTTTGAAGAGGCTCCGGCAAAGGCTGATGAAGGGTTGAAGTTTGCCAAATTGCCGGACTATGTACCTTTGCCAGTTTCACGCCCGCGGCCGCCAGAACCGAAAACCGCCAAAACTCAACAACGCAAACAGCCCGATGAGATCAAACAGGCAATTGACAAAGCCTCGGCAAAGGACGAGGAAATTTCCAGCGAAGATAAAATAGCGGCATTACTGAACAAACAAGACCCGGCTGCCACCGGAAAGAAACGTTCACCAGAACCTGTGTCATTGGGCTCAGAGAAATCAAACAGCTCGGAAAAGCTCTCGCGCAGCGAAATGGATGTATTGCGCAATGCGATTGAGCAATGCTGGAATGTCCCAATGGGCTTGTCAGATGTAGAGGATATGCGTGTGACTATTACCATGAATCTGGCCAAAGATGGTAATATCGACGGGCGGGTTGATGTGGAAGCGACAGGCGGGCAAAATCAGACACGTCGTGCTTTTGCGGAAAGTGCGCGACGCGCCGTATTGAAATGCGCGCCTTACAATCTTCCAAATGAGAAGTATGATACATGGTCTCAGGTCGTGGTAAATTTTGACCCAAGCCAAATGTTCTAGTAAAGTAATTTTTTTCGCGAGTTCCCAACAAATGCAAAAAATTGGCAAATTCTCAACGCAAATTGTCCTGAGTGTTATTCTGGCTTGCACAGGCATGATAAATTTTGCAATGGCGGTGGTGGAAATCGATATCACCAAGGGAAATGTCGAACCGCTGCCAATCGCAATTACTGACTTTCAAGGAGCAGGTCCCCAGCGTCAATTGGCGGATGATATCGGGAGGGTAATATCGTCCAATTTGCAGAATTCGGGGCTGTTCAAACCGATTGCAAAGGCCGCTTTTGTCCAGAAAATCAAAGATTCAAACACTGTGCCGCGATTTGAAGACTGGAGAGTGATTAACGCCCAGGCTCTGGTTACCGGCAGAATTGTGCGCGAGAGAGATGGAAGGCTGAGGGTCGAGTACCGCCTTTGGGATGTTTTTGGAGCTGATGAAATGGCCAGCCAGCAGTTTTTTACAACGCCAAAAAACTGGCGGCGGGTGGCCCACATTATCTCTGATGCGATTTATCAGCGCATGACTGGAGAAAAAGGGTATTTTGATTCTCGTATTGTGTTTGTGGATGAAACGGGTCCAAAAGACAAAAGAGTGAAACGTCTGGCAATAATGGATCAGGACGGGGTAAATAAAAAACTACTGACCCGCGGCAGCGATCTGGTGTTGACACCGCGCTTTTCTCCCAGTCGTCAGGAAATTACCTATATGTCGTTTGAAGGTGGTCAGCCGCGGGTTTATCTTTTGCAAATTGAAACCGGACAGCGGGAAATAGTCGGAAATTTTCCAGGTATGACATTTTCTCCCCGGTTTTCACCTGACGGGCAGAAAATTATCATGAGTCTGCAAACCGATGGTAATGCGAACATATATACTATGGATTTGCGTTCCCGCAAAACTACACGCCTAACCAACACGGCGGCAATTGATACCGGGCCCTCTTACTCACCAGATGGCAAAAATGTCGTTTTTGAATCTGACCGGGGGGGGCGCCAACAGCTTTATGTAATGAGGGAAAATGGAGCCAACACCCAACGAATTTCGTTTGGCAATGGTCGATATTCCACTCCTGTCTGGTCACCGCGCGGGGATTTGATCGCGTTTACCAAGCAAAGGGGTGGCAAATTTCTGATTGGTGTGATGAGACCGGACGGCAGCAAAGAGCGTATCTTGACAGAAGGATTTCACAATGAAGGGCCAACATGGGCACCTAACGGGCGGGTGTTGATGTTCTTTCGTGAAACACCGGGTGCCGGTGGTGGACCCCGGCTTTATTCGATAGACTTGACCGGCTATCATGAACGGTTGGTGCCAACAGAATCATTTGCATCGGATCCAGCCTGGTCACCGCTGCTGGATTGATTATCAAACCGGCCCGAAAATCGTCATAGTAAAAAGGCATTTGTGACGTAGCGCTTCGAGTGTGAATTGCGAGATTGGGATAAGTCAACACTGAAATGGTCGGATACAATACATTTTGAAATATTGCAATTTGGCAGGTATTCGAATGGGTGACAAAATTAACGACGCGTTAACCTATTTTATTGGCGGCTATTTAACTCTGTCATGGTTATTGGTAGGTAAATATTTCTATTAAAGGAGTAATGGGCGATGACTTCGTCTGCAGAGCTGCGTGAGGATGTGGTAACTGGTGCAACCAGAAAATTTGTGTTTGGCGCAAGAGCTCTGATGTTCTTGTTGCTGGGCGCAATAGCACTTGCCGGTTGTGCAACAAATAAGCTACCAGGTAATGCCGATGATCTGGGTTTGAATAATGCAGCACCCGGCTCTCAACAGGATTTTACGATAAATGTTGGTGACAGAATTTTCTTTAATACAGACTCCTCAACGTTGACAGCGGTATCCCGGGCAACATTGGATAAACAGGCCCAGTGGCTTCTTCAGTACCCGAATAATCCGATTACGATTGAGGGTCATGCGGATGAACGCGGAACGCGAGAGTATAATCTGGCGCTTGGTGCAAGACGTGCGGCTGCAACACGTGATTATCTGGCGGTACGCGGGGTAGGGCGTCAACGTATTCATACGATATCATTTGGCAAAGAGCGTCCTGTCGCAGTCTGTAATGATATCTCATGTTGGTCACAAAACAGGCGTGCTGTAACTTTGTTGACCACGCCATCGGGTTGATTATTTGATTTCAATGCCGAAATGAGTGTGTGGTTGCATCTGTTCACACTGCGATCTATTTTTGTTCAAGGCGGCTCTGGCGAGTCGTCTGTTTTGTTTGCCCGCAGGGTTGCTGACAAAATTTCGCCCGTTTCAAGTGCATTTTGTTAGGCAGAATTACGGGGTGCCAGCTATCGTTGAAAATCACTGAGGATAACTATGGAATTGATACCGAAGGAAATTGACATTGGAGTACTTCCGCTCAAGTGGACCATAACTCGCGGGAAGTACTACAGCAGGGGACATGCCGACAGATTTTGGTCAGGAAAACTGAGAGCAGGTTTTTTTGCAATCGGTTGTATGCTGGCGATTATACCGGGTGCGGAGGCATTCGAGAGTGATGGTAGGGTCCAGCGTTCGGTTGGGAAGATTTCTGAATCTCTCCCGAATGCACCGGTAATGCGTATTGCGCAATCGGACGATGCTGTGTTTCGGGTTAATCAATTGGAAGATCACGTACGGCGTTTGAACGGGCAAATCGAGGAATTGAATTTTCAGTTGCTGCAGATGCAGGAACGGATGCGAAAAATGCAGGAAGATAACGAATATCGCTTCCAGGAACTTGAGGACGAGAAACAGGGTAATCTTGGCAACAACAACACCAAGCGGTTGGCAAAAAATCAAAAAGGGGAAAATTCCACCCTGGGAAAGTCAAAGCCGTCTGAATTATCTGCTGTGAACAGAAATTCAGACGGAAAATTGGAGAAAGAACACAAGCCCCGCATGATTGACGGTGTGGAAATATTTGATGGAAAATCCTCAGACAAGACTGGCGGTGAGCGTGAAGTCCCACTGGGCACCATCACCTTTGATTCGTTGGGAAATGTGGTGGATTCAGCATTGGGCAAGCCATTGGATCTAACAGTGCTATTGCCTGATTCAAAATACAAGGATGAAAACAATTCCGGAGAAGATATTCAATCCAAAATTTCTTCGGTTGACAGCGCCAAAGAGTTGTACGAATTGGGCTACAATTATTTTCAGGCTGGAGATTACTCAGTTTCCGAGAGGGTATTCAACGCTTTTGTTGAGCGCTATCCGGATGATGGAAAAATGCCGAATGCCCAATTTTGGCTTGGGGAAAGCATGTTTTTGCAAGCCAATTTCGAGGGTGCCGCAAAAGTGTTCCTTGATGCACACACTAACTGGCCAAATGCGAAAATTGCGCCCCAGACTTTGTTGAAGCTTGGAATTTCGCTGGCAGGCATGGAGCAACGTGAATTGGCTTGTGCCACTTATGCGAAAGTTTTCAAGAAATATCCAAACATGAGTAAACCACTAAGAAAAAGGGTGGGCGAAGAGCAACATTCAGCCAAGTGCCTGAATGGATGAGAAGTCAAATCGTTTCATACCATTTTGACTTTAGACCCCGGTCATTATCAATTATGCTAAAGTTTGAAAATCCGCAAACAAAGCCATTTTGATTTTAGTTTACCTGTGAATTTTCAAAACAGGATGATGAAATCATTTTCTCAATATTGAATATCAATAATGTTCTAACTCCATGACAAAAGACAAAAATAAAATTTCGCTGGATGATGTATTTTCCTTTGTACGTGAAAAGGGGGCAATCATAGTAGCCGTATCGGGTGGGAGCGATTCTCTGGCATCTCTGTTTCTTGCCAATGCATGGGCAAAAAAAACCGGTCGGGAAATTCATGCAGTAACCGTTGACCATGGATTGCGGGTTGAGGCTGCGGCCGAGGCGGCATTCGTGTCAATGGTCTGCGATGGACTTGATATTGTGCATACTACACTTGCCTGGGATGGTATCAAACCGGTTGCCGGTATTAGCGCTGCTGCACGTAATGCGCGCTATGATCTGATGGAAGAATTCGCCAGGGATATCGGAGTGCGAATTATTATTACCGGGCACACCTGCGATGATCAGGCTGAAACAGTATTGATGCGCTTGCGTCGATCAAAGCCAAATTCGGGATCCAGTAGCAGGGGGCATTCGGGCATGTGCAAACGGGTGCTGCTTGATGGCGGTACATTGCTGTTAAGACCTTTCCTGAAATTGTCGCGGGATCAATTGCGGGCTTATCTCAACGATGTCTCTCAAAGCTGGATTGAAGACCCTACCAATCACGATGAAAGTTTTGAGCGTGTTCGTGTACGCAGGGAACTGGAACATGATCACGGGAAGAAGCTTGACCTGCTGAATTATTCCGCAGTGGTGGGGAGAATGCGCAAGATCATTTCGTCCAAGGCTGCCGAATTGCTGGCCAAAAGTTGTGTACTAAATCCTGGTCATGTTTTTCATCTGAATACAGAAATACTGCATGTTGCACCATTCGGTGTTGTTCTGATTGCTGTCAAAACAGTAATTGCCGCTGCAGGGGGCGGACAATATCTGGTCTCAGATGAGCAGTTGCAACAAGTCCTGGAATGTATGAATAGCGAAAGAACCAGGCGAGTCACTCTGGGAAATTGCATTATTGAGGGTGATAAATGCAGTATGCAGATTTATCGCGAAGCCCGCAACTTGAACTCTTCCATGATTGGAATTGGTGAAAGCCTGTTCTGGGACGGTCGCGTTCATGTCAGTAATGACAGCACGGAAAATATCCGGATTGAGGCGATGTCTCAGGAATATTTGCTGGCGGGAAAAGAAGACAAGAACTGCAAGTTTGGATTGGCGAGAAAATCAGTGCTGCTTTCATCTCCGCTCATTATTATGGAATCGGGTTTGACCATACCGTTGCATTTTGACAGAACGCTATTGCCAGCACAGCTGGAAGTGCGCACAGGCGCACGGGCTATTGAGAATTTTTGTCCCGAATGGGATTTTGCTCTTTTGGACTGGCTTAAAAGTATAGATATACAATCAAATCATCCTGAATTATTGTTTGATGCCAGGCGAAAGAATCTCAAACAGTGACAAAAGCCGACAAGTATCTGTAATTTTCACCGGAAATGCCGCGAGAAGCAGAGAATTCACGACAAAATTCACCAAACTGAATGAAAAACAACTATTATTGTCGCATTTCCTTGGCATTGACTTGTTTCGGACCTATCTTCTCTGTAAAGGCTGGTTCAAACTGACCCGGAATTACATTTCTCTTGGGAAACCTTCATGAATTCGAACTTCAGAAATTTGGCGCTATGGGCAATAATTGGCGTTTTGCTTATTGCATTGTTCAATCTTTTTCAAAACCCAACACAGCGCGGCTCGGTAGAGGAAATATCCTATTCCCAGTTCAAGGCAAATGTGAAGAACAAGCGGATCAAAACCGTGACTATTTCCGGTCGCCAGATTACGGGTACTTATTCGGATTCTTCGGGTCGCTTTGAGACCTACTCTCCAGATGATCCAGATCTGGTGAAAGATCTGGAAGCAAGCGGGATTACTTTTGATGCGCAACCTGAAAGCGGTTCAGGCGGGATTTTACAGGCGCTGATCGGCTGGGCACCGATGTTTATCATTCTGGGTGTGTGGATTTTCTTTATGCGCCAGATGCAGGGTTCCAGTGGAAAGGCCATGGGCTTTGGCAAATCAAAAGCCAAGATGCTGACCGAAGCGCACGGAAAAGTAACTTTTGCCGACGTGGCCGGCATTGATGAAGCCAAGGAAGATCTTGAAGAAATTGTTGAGTTTCTAAGTGATCCATTGAAATTCCAACGCTTGGGCGGAAGAATCCCTCGAGGAGTTTTGTTAGTCGGGCCACCGGGCACCGGTAAGACTTTGCTGGCTCGTGCTGTGGCTGGCGAAGCCAATGTTCCGTTTTTTACCATTTCCGGCTCTGATTTTGTTGAAATGTTTGTCGGTGTTGGTGCAAGCCGCGTTCGCGATATGTTTGATCAGGCAAAAAAGAATGCCCCCTGCATTATTTTTATCGATGAAATTGATGCGGTTGGACGTCATCGTGGTGCAGGACTTGGCGGCGGCAATGATGAGCGTGAGCAAACCCTCAACCAGTTGCTGGTTGAAATGGATGGTTTTGAGGCCAATGAAAGCGTTATATTAATCGCTGCCACCAACCGTCCTGATATTCTCGATCCTGCCTTATTGCGTCCTGGGCGGTTTGATCGCCAGATTACCGTGCCGAATCCTGATATCGTCGGGCGGGAG
This sequence comes from Hyphomicrobiales bacterium, assembly GCA_024225445.1. Classification (GTDB taxonomy): domain Bacteria; phylum Pseudomonadota; class Alphaproteobacteria; order Rhizobiales; family Rhizobiaceae; genus JAAEMP01. The sequence goes on from JAAEMP010000136.1 coordinate 29,027, forward strand.
ATGATTTTGAAAGTTCATGCCCGCAAAATTCCGCTTGCCCCCAATGTCGATTTGAAAGTTGTCGCACGTGGCACGCCGGGATTTTCCGGGGCTGATTTAATGAATCTGGTCAACGAAGCTGCGTTGCTGGCCGCGCGTCGTAACAAGCGTCTGGTTACCGCACAGGAATTTGAAGATGCAAAAGACAAGGTGATGATGGGGGCAGAGCGACGCTCGTTTGTCATGACTGAAGAGGAAAAGCGCAATACCGCGTATCATGAAGCCGGTCATGCCTTGCTCGCGGTTACGGTCCCCAATGCTCATCCTGTACATAAAGCGACGATTATCCCGCGTGGCCGGGCACTTGGTATGGTGATGCAATTGCCTGAACGTGATGAGATTTCGATGTCTTATGAGCAGATGACCTCGCGCCTTGCCATCATGATGGGTGGACGGGTTGCGGAAGAGCTGACTTTTGGTGCCAAGAACGTAACTTCAGGCGCATCTTCCGATATTGATCAGGCAACCAACCTGGCACGGGCAATGGTTACACGTTGGGGGTATTCTGAAAAGCTTGGGAAAGTTTCCTATGGTGAAAATCAACAGGAGGTATTTCTGGGGCATTCTGTCACTCAACAGAAAAATATCTCGGAGAATACTGCGCAGATAATTGATGCAGAAATTCGTGAGCTGGTGGATAATGCCTATGAGACTGCCACAACTATACTTAAAAAACGCAAGAAAGATCTGAAGTTGATTGCCGAGGGATTGCTGGAATACGAGACCTTAAGCGGCAAAGAAATCAGTGATTTGCTCGAAGGTAATCCATTAACCCGTGATATGGGAGATGATGCTCCGCCATCACGCGGTTCATCGGTGCCAACCTCCGGACCTGGTAAGCCAAAAAAGGATGGCAAACCGGATTCAGGTGGGATGGAACCTCAGCCTCAATAAATTTCTTCACCAGTGATTTGGGAATTTTGACAATAACGTCTGTCTGCAGACAGGTGATATTACAGCGTTGAGGAGACCCGGTCTGGGGTGTTATTAAACGAGTCAACATAGCAATGAAGGCTTCTTGACAGGGTTAAAAAACGACCTTTGTTAACGGTATTTTGTCAACCTGATGCTAGTCTTCTTCTGGATATCGAGCGGGCTGGCTGTCACAGTACGATTCAATGTGTGAATGAACCAAATCAAGAAAAGATGTAGGTATGCAGCGACAACAGGTTGCGTGGTGATGGGAAAGATCAGATGAATAAATATTTTGGCACGGATGGAATTCGAGGCAAAGCGAATGCATTTCCGATGACTGCGGAAGTTGCCATGAAAGTGGGAATGGCGGCCGGTATTTCGTTTCGTCGTGGCAATCATCGCCATCGTGTAGTTATTGGCAAAGATACAAGACTGTCAGGTTACATGATTGAAAATGCCCTTGTCGCCGGATTTACAGCAGCAGGAATGGATGTGTTATTGCTTGGGCCAGCGCCAACGCCGGCTGTGGCGATGTTAACCAAGTCAATGCGTTGCGATATAGGGGTGATGATATCGGCCTCACATAATGCCTATTATGATAACGGCATCAAACTGTTTGGCCCTGATGGATATAAACTTTCAGATGATATTGAAGCCAGTATTGAAGGGTTGCTGGACAAGAATCTGTCTTCCCTGCTGGCGAATGCTGATGGACTTGGCAGGGCTACAAGGGTTGAGGGAGTTGTTGACCGCTATGTGGAATTTGCAAAACGAACACTGCCGCAGGGAATGTCACTGGATGGCATACGAATTGTTGTCGATAGTGCAAACGGCGCCGCCTATAAAGCAGCTCCGGCTGCGCTATGGGAATTGGGTGCGGAAGTAATTAGTATTGGGGCTGAACCCGATGGTTTCAATATCAACAGCGGTTGCGGTTCAACCAACACGGAAATGTTGCGCCGGAAAGTGCATGAGACCCGAGCTGACATAGGTATTGCCCTGGATGGAGACGCTGACCGGGTTTTGATCGTTGATGAGAAAGCCCAAACCGTTGATGGTGATCAGATAATGGCTGTCATTTCCGAATACTGGAAAGATATTGCGCGGCTGAAGGGCGGTGGTGTCGTTGCGACTATCATGTCCAATCTGGGACTGGAAAGATTTCTAAACGACAAGGGGCTTGAGCTAGTGCGTACCAAGGTGGGTGACCGGTATGTCGTTGAACATATGCGTAGCCATGGTTTTAACTTTGGTGGTGAGCAATCCGGTCATATGGTGATGTCAGATTTCACCACCACCGGTGATGGATTGATTGCCGCATTACAGATACTGAGTGTAGTTCGTGGTGGCAGCAAACCGGTCAGCGAAGTGTGCAGCAAATTTGAACCTGTTCCGCAATTGCTGAAAAACGTTCGTTATGATGATGGTGACCCACTTGAGAATGAACGGGTTGTCGAGGTGATTGAGGATGGACGCTCAAGGCTGGGAAAATCAGGCAGACTGGTAATCAGACCTTCAGGTACAGAACCGCTTATACGTGTAATGGCGGAAGGGGATGACGAGAAGCTGATACATGAAGTGGTTGACGAGATCGTCGATACACTAAAAAAAGCCGCAGCCTGAACAGGATTACAGTTTAGAGGCTTTCATGTTTATATTGAACCGTTTGACCGGTTTCTGGCGCTCGCTGGACTGCGTTATGTTTCGCTTGTGGTCACCCAGACCACGGCGCAAAACCTGCCTTGCCAGCAAACGCCAGAAACCGGTCAAACGGTTCAATATAAACATGAAATGAAAGCCTCTAGTATTATTGATCTCGCATATTTTTTGATTGTGCAAGTCTCGTCAGTGTCGAGGCACTCTTCAGTAAACTTTGCAAATGTGCAACTGCTTCTTCTGGTTCGCCATTGTTGTTACAAACGACAACGCTGCGATTAAAGTCTTCAAATTGACGCTGGAACGATTCACGCATCGTATGCGGATTGTCAAGAATGTGACCCTCGCGCTTGGTCGCTGCCAATCGATCGACGATTACCCGTTCATCAGCGCGTACCCAGATGACAATGAAGTCGCCATATATCTCCTCAGCGGCACGATATAAATTGTGACGAGGTTCGCGTTTGTGGAGGGTTTCATCAACCACGACAAGATCATGGTCGGCCCGCAATCGTTTGAGGTCGTCAATGACCAGATTAAACAGCTTTATTCGTGTCGCATCGGAGAATGGAATGCCATCACGCAGGTTGCGTTGGTATTCGGGATTTTGGGAGTAGATGAATTTCTTGATTTCATCGACATCATAATACAGACAGCCAATTGCACTGGCAAATTTTTTTGCAATCGTCGATTTTCCCGCTCCAATCATTCCTCCGAAGAAGACAATCATCGTTTCCCCTCCCTATTTACGCTCTAGTCAGTTATCGGCAGCATTTGCTGTTGTTGCTTGTTATCCCCAGATGGGAATTTATTGTAGCGTGAGAATGGCATGGGTTTGCCATTTTGGCAAAGTGTGATGTTCCTTGCCGGAATTTCTGATCGGTTCTTCATGATTTTGAATTCATTGGAGCCTACTCGAGTGTATATATAGCAGAATACCTTCATTTTGATTCAGTTCCGGATTTTTTCTCGCTCACGGCTATTCGAGCTTACGCCCGGCCTGGGTGGGGGCGGCGCACCGGCGCTGGTCGCTTTTCTCTCCTGATTGCATGATCATTATAAAGGTATTCTGCATAACTGATTTCGGGCACAGTTCAACTTTAGGTCCGGTACGCCCGAATATCTCTCGATGCTGGCAATATCCTTGTGGGTAAACTGAATACAAACCTGTGGTTTGGTTGCCTGATATTTCGGCAAGGATCAAAAGTGGTATTAATCCGCATATCTCAAGTATTAACTATAGTATTAACAGATATTAATATTGGTTAAATTTTGTTAACCAAATTTATTAACCTTAACAAAGTCGGTTAATCACGCCTTAACTTTTGTTGTCCATATTACTCTCAATGGTAACCCGTTTCGTCATGCATCAAGCAAACGAATTTTCAAGGAAGGTAGTTGTAATGGGCAACTTTAAAAAAGTAACAGAGTCTTTTGCGGCAGTCATTGCCCCGGCAATAATCGCTACAGCTATGGCGACGTCGGTTTCATCTGCAGCAGATTTACCACCAATTGTTGATGTTCCACCCGAAGTCGTGCCCCAGGCATATGGAGGCTGGTATCTGCGCGGAGATATTGGTTATGCCAAGACAAGTGTTCTCGGGGTCACCTATTTTCAGGCAGGCACACAAACAGGGTCATTTGAGCAACATGATATCGACCATAGCTGGATGATCGGGGGCGGGATAGGCTATGAAGTAAACGATTGGTTTAGGGTTGACTTGACATCAAATTATTATGTCCAGGCAGATTTCTCCGGCTCATCGGCACAGAATGTTGCTTGTTTCAATGTTGTCGCTGCAGGCAATTGCTCCTATTCTGAAGACGGTGCTGTACAGATAACAACATTGATGGCAAATGCCTATTTTGATCTGGGAACTTACCAGGGATTCACTCCTTATGTTGGCGCTGGAATTGGCGGTGCATATTTGCACTGGGAGTTGGAAAATACGGAATATGAAATTGCCGATCCCAACAATTCCATCACTGATGTACATGGCAATCGCTCCGGCTGGCGGTTTGCCTATGACATTCATGCAGGTGTCTCTTATGATATTGCTACCAACATGAAAATTGATGCCGGATATACTTATTCCCATATCTCTGAAGGTGAAATGTTCGGTTTTGCTGCAACCGATCCTAATGTGGGAACGCAAGGGTATCATGATTCATTGAATATCCACACATTTAAAGTTGGTCTGCGATACATGTTTTACTAGGCCAGTGGGATCCAATTGTTATACGCAAATTGTGGAGTTCCAAAATCGGAAAACCTGAATTTGAATGTGTAATGATCTCCAGAAGAGCGGCAGAATCTTTGTTCTGCCGCTTTTTTTCATTTCAGCGCTGCTTATTCCAACAGTAAATTATTGATAAATATTACGTTACAAGAATGTTCCAAAATCTGCTTGACGAAAAGTTTTTCAAAGTATATCTGCCGCAGCGGGACACCCCTCCCCAACGAGGGGCAACTATCTGTGAGGGTAGCTATTGTGAGCACATTACCAAGGCCCGGGCAACGCCCGGTCGATATTAGTTTTTCGTCCGGCCCATGTACCAAAAGACCGGGCTGGTCGCTGGAAAACCTTAAAGACGCTGCCATCGGGCGGTCTCATCGCTCAAAGGCCGGTAAAAACAAACTGAAATCAGCCATCGATTTGACGCGGGGAATACTGAAAGTTCCTGACGATTATCGTATTGCGATTGTACCGGCCTCTGACACAGGTGCCGTAGAGATGGCGCTTTGGAGCCTTCTGGGCGAACGCGGTGTGGATATGGTTGCATGGGAGAGTTTCGGCGCAGGCTGGGTCAGCGATGTGTGCAATCAGTTGAAACTTGATGATGTAAGCAAAATTGATGCACCTTATGGCGAGCTGCCGGATTTACACCGAATAGATTTTAACCGTGATGTGGTATTCACCTGGAATGGCACGACATCCGGGGTGCGGGTACCCAATGGTGAATTCATTCCTGATGATCGCCAGGGCCTGACAATTTGTGATGCGACTTCCGCTGTATTTGCGCAGGAACTGGCATTTGACAAACTGGATGTTGTAACATTTTCCTGGCAAAAGGTGCTTGGTGGCGAAGCCGCCCACGGAATGCTGATACTGTCTCCAAGAGCGGTTGAACGGTTGGAAAGCTACACTCCGCCATGGCCATTGCCAAAGATTTTTCGTCTGACCAAAGGTGAGGGAGAAAATCGTAAACTGATTGAGGGTATTTTTGAAGGGGCAACCATCAATACTCCCTCAATGCTGTGCGTGGAAGATTATCTGGATGCTTTAAACTGGTCCGGATCGATTGGCGGTCTTGAAGGGCTGATTGGCAGGGCAAACAGAAATTATTCCCAAATCGACAATTATGTTGCCTCTCAGAAATGGATAGATTTTCTGGCTGTTGATCCGGCAACGAGATCAAATACATCAGTTTGCCTGAAGATTGTTGATCCAGACATTGTAGCATTGAATGCTGGAGACCAGGCAAAATTTGCCAAATCGATTTGCGCGTTGCTTGAATCAGAAGGTGTGGCGCTTGATATAGGATCTTATCGTGATGCACCTGCCGGATTTCGAATCTGGACCGGAGCAACGGTTGAGGCAAGTGATGTAGGTGCATTGATGACATGGCTTGGCTGGGCATTTGAGACACAAAAACTGGCGATTAAAGCTGCAGCCTGATCAAAATTGTTTCGGGAATATTTCCTGCATTTTCAAAATTGTTAAGAAACTGGAGGCCAAAATGGCACCTAAAGTACTCGTATCTGATAAATTGTCTGAAACCGCCGTTCAAATATTCCGCGATAATGGTGTGGAAGTGGATTTCTTGCCGGAAGTTGGCAAGGACAAAGTCAAATTGCTGGAAATTATCGGCAAATATGACGGTCTGGCTGTTCGCTCTGCCACGAAAGTCACAGAAAAACTCATCGCATCTGCCGATAATCTGAAAGTAGTCGGACGTGCCGGTATTGGCGTAGATAACGTTGATATTTCTGCTGCCTCGCGCAAGGGCATCATTGTGATGAATACCCCTTTCGGTAATTCGATTACCACCGCTGAACATGCCATTGCCCTGATGCTTGCACTGGCGCGCCAGATTCCAGAGGCAAATACCTCTACCCATTCCGGCAAGTGGGAAAAATCCCGTTTCATGGGGGTGGAATTGACCAACAAGACATTGGGATTAGTCGGTTGTGGCAATATTGGCTCAATCGTCGCCGAACGGGCAAAAGGTTTGAAGATGAAAGTGGCGGTCTTTGATCCGTTTTTATCGCAGTACAGGGCTGATACGCTCGGTGTCGAAAAAGTCGAGCTGGATGAAATGTTATCAAAAGCTGACTTCATCACCCTGCATGTGCCACTAACAGACAAGACACGTAATATTATTGATGCTGATGCCATCACCAAAATGAAGGATGGTGTCAGGATTATCAATTGCGCCCGCGGCGGTCTGGTGGCTGAACAAGATCTGGTGGCTGCGTTGAATTCCGGCAAGGTTGCCGGTGCCGCTTTTGATGTATTTGAGTCTGAGCCGGCAATAGATAATCCAATGTTTAACCTCCCCAATGTTGTGGTGACCCCCCATCTGGGCGCGTCCACCAGCGAGGCGCAGGAAAATGTTGCCATTCAGGTGGCTGAACAAATGTCGGATTATCTGGTGAACGGAGCAGTGACCAATGCGCTTAACATGCCGTCGATTTCAGCAGACGAGGCACCGAGGTTATTGCCATTTGTCAAACTCGCCGAATATCTTGGCAGTTTTGTCGGCCAGGTAACGGATTCTCCGATCAAGAGGTTTGAAATTCTCTATGATGGAGCGGTTGCTGGCATGAATACCAGAGCTTTGACCAGTGCTGCCCTGGCTGGTTTGATCAAGTCGCAGCTTTCTGAGGTCAATATGGTTTCTGCTCCGCTACTGGCAAAAGAACGGGGCATCAACGTATCCGAGACCAAGCGGGACAAATCAGGTGTATTTGATAGTTATATCAAGATAAATGTAGAGACAGAAGAAAATCAACGCTCAATTGCCGGAACAGTATTTTCTGATGCAAAGCCGCGTTTTATTCAGATCAAGGGTATCAATCTGGACGCAGAAGTCGGGCGTTACATGATTTATACAACTAACCGGGATGTACCAGGCATCATTGGTTTGCTTGGTGGGGTGTTGGGAGAGGCTGGTGTCAATATCGCCAATTTTAATCTGGGTCGCGACAAGCCCGGCGGGAAAGCTATCGCGCTTTTATATGTTGATCAGCCAATTGAAGAAAGCTTGTTGAACAGGTTGCTGGAAGGCGGCAAATTCAGCCGGGTCAGACGGCTGGAATTCGATGTTTCCTGATGATTGTGGGTGTATCAACATCCCCTGGTATGATTTCAGTTTGCAATTTTACGCTGGGTAAGTGCAACACCGTAAATTACCAGACATATAGAGATGGCGTGGAAAAAACGGAATTGCTCACCCAGCAGGATGACGGCAAATACGGAACCAAAAACCGGAATAAAGTTAATAAACACGCCGCCGCGGTTTGATCCAATCAGTTCCAGCCCGCGGATCCAGAACAGCTGGGCGACAAGGGATGGAAAAATCGCAACATAGGCTATCACGCCTGCCGCATGCCAATCCGGCAAAATCAGACTGCCCCGGTAATATTCCAGGCTTGTAAAAAATGCCGAGGTGATCAGAGCAGAAAACCCCAAAACAGCAACAAAGCTCAACCAGTGAAGTTCTGGTTTGTTTTTCAAGGCAACCGAATATCCGGCATAGGCGGCCACAGCAACCAGCATTATCAGGTCACCGAAATTGGCTGCTTGATTAAATATCCCAAGTGGATTGCCCTTGGTGATTGTGATAACCACTCCCAGCAGGGTCAGGAAGAACCCGATTAGCTGCAGATAATTGGTCTTGATCCGAAACAATGCAAAGTTCAGCAGAAAAACAACCAACGGCATTGATGCCTGTTCAATGCCTATATTGATCGCTGAAGTATAGTTCAGGGCGAGATACATAATGTTGTTAAACAGTGCGAAACCAACGCTTCCCAATAAAAACAGAAATGGAAAATGTTTCTTTATCAGGGGCAATTCCTGTTTCAGGTGGGGCAATGCAAAAGGTAATATTATCAGGACAGCGAAAATCCAGCGCAAGGAAGTCAGCATAGCAGGGGAAACATGTCCGACAGCCAATTTACCTGCAATAGCATTGCCTCCCCAGATCATGGCGCAAAGTGTGAGCAGCAGATAGGGTTGGTTTACGAACCAGTTAGAGTATTTTCGCATTTTGACTATTTCTGAAAACTGATTTTGGCTTGATACAATTGGGTAGAGGAACGTTGCTATGTTGTGGGTCTTGTTCATTGGCCTATTGCAGAAGGCTGGAAAACAGATTATGAACAATCGTAATCCGGTGGCAAGTAATTTGTCAAAGTTGCACAAATGAATTTGAATCCGCGGAGTATCTCATGACAAATGTTGTAGTGGTCGGTTCACAGTGGGGGGATGAGGGCAAAGGCAAGATTGTCGACTGGCTGTCTGAACGCGCTGACGTGGTGGTGCGTTTTCAGGGTGGTCATAATGCCGGGCATACTCTGGTTATTGATGGCACGGTTTACAAGCTGAGCCTGTTGCCGTCCGGTGTTGTGCGAGATGGCAAGCTCGGGGTGATTGGCAACGGTGTGGTAATTGATCCTCATGCGTTAATATCCGAGATGCAAAATATGGCCGATCAGGGCATCGTTATCGATGAAAGCAGGCTCAAGATAGCAGATAATGCAACTCTGATTTTGTCTTTGCATCGTGAACTTGACGCATTTCGCGAAGATGCCGCGTCTAATTCAGGCACCAAAATCGGCACGACAAGACGTGGAATTGGGCCAGCTTATGAGGATAAAGTCGGCAGAAGGGCGATCCGGGTGATGGATCTTGCCAATCTGGAGACACTGCCCGCAAAAATTGACCGTTTGCTTACCCATCATAATGCACTGCGGCGTGGTCTTGGGAAACCTGAAATCGTCCACCAGGTAATTTTTGATGAACTGACTTCAGTAGCAGACCGGATATTGCCCTTTCGTGAAAGGGTCTGGCACCTGCTTGATCGGGAAACCAAAAAAGGATCGCGGATTTTATTTGAGGGCGCACAGGGTACGTTGCTCGATATTGACCATGGAACTTATCCGTTTGTGACTTCTTCAAATACTGTGGCAGGTCAGGCGGCAGCCGGATCCGGACTTGGACCTGGCTCGCTTGGTTATATTCTTGGTATCACGAAAGCATATACAACACGGGTCGGAGAGGGACCATTTCCCACTGAGCTGAATGATGAAGTTGGGCAATTTCTGGGCGAACGGGGCCACGAATTTGGCACCGTTACCGGACGTTCACGTCGTTGCGGCTGGTTTGATTCGGTGCTAGTTCGTCAGGCCGTCTCAACCAACGGGATTGATGGAATCGCATTGACGAAACTGGATGTGATGGATGGGCTTAAGGAAATCAAAATCTGTGTTGGTTATATGCTTGATGGTGAAAGAATAGACTATCTGCCAGCCAGTCAAGGCCAACAGGCCAGAATTGAGCCTGTTTATCAAATACTTGAAGGTTGGAATGGAACCACGGCGGGTGCGCGATCGTGGGCAGATTTACCCGCGCAAGCGGTTAAATATGTTCGCCAGGTGGAGGAATTAATCGGTGCGCCGGTAGCGATGTTGTCTACGTCGCCAGAAAGAGATGACACTATACTTGTCCATGATCCATTTCAGGACTAAAATATATGTTGATAGCCTTGTAACTATACGCGGACAAGTTTGATATGGCAGACTATTATTCGATTTTGAAGAAAACAATTTCGGGATCAGCCCATAATTCGCAGGGAACCAGGACCGCGATTTATGACAAGGCTCGAACGGCTATTGATCGTCAGTTGCGGGCAATGGATCCAATACCATCGGAAGATGCTATCGCTCGCCAGATGAAATCGCTTGATGAGGCAATTGTCAAGTTGGATACTGAATATGGAGCCAAGGAAGCCCAATCAAAATCAAGTGAGCCCAAGGCAGGACTATCAGAACCATTAGCTCGCGATCCTGTTCAATCTCAAGCTCCAACAACCCGTAAACCTGCTCAACAGTCCAGGCAACAAACTAAATCGGCCGGATTGGCTGCTTCGGGTAGTCTTCCGGTCAATTCTGCTCCCAAGGTATCTACGCCTGCAGAGAATATAGGTGTTGCGCCGGTAACCGCCCCACAGGTTGCCGGGGTGAACGAGCCTGTAAATGTTGATCCGCGAGGGATGGAATATGATGAGACGATACTGGCCGCGGAGCCTGATACGCTCGCCAGATCGAGTGTTCAGCAGAGTGGAAAACCGGGAAAGCGAGGATTTCTGTTAACTTTACTGCCGATCATTTTAGCATTTGGTGTAGTTGGCGGAGGCATATATGCGTTGTGGATTAACAAGGATGCCTTGATTGACGGTTTGATGGGTGACAACAATCAACCGGTTATCCAGTCATCGAAACAAAATGAAGATGAACAATCCCCGATCAAACCAGAAAGCAAAAATCTGACGGAAACCAAGAAGGTCAGAGTAGTTGGTAATGATAGCACCGCCAAAAATCCCGCGAAACTAACGCCTGAAGGCAAAACCGTAAAGGTAATTTCTGAGCCGCCAAAAGTGAATGCTTCCGGGGAAACGCCCAGTCAGCCTATGGTTACCGATACACAAAATGAATCGGTGGCAAAACTTGAAACGGGAAACAATGATCAACAGTCGGATGAAATCGGAGAAAAAGTAGTGCAACCGGTGGCTGACGAGCAGCCCAAAGTAGCCACCAATGAAGCAGTTTCGAATGATTTGAAGAACCAGGCCCGGGAAGTGCCTGTAGAGGAAGACACTCCTGCAAAGCCAGTAGATGTTGCCCCATCGGTGGCGCAGAAAGCTTTTCTTTATGAGGAGGGCACAGCAGGTTCGAGTGCATCCAGGGACAATGCGGCGATAATCTGGTCAATTGAGCGGGAAGCTCTGGAAGATGGTACAAGTGAAGCAGTGATAAAAGGGCAACTGGATGTTCCGGGCCGTAACCTTTCCATGTCACTGTTGATCAAGCGCAACCTGGATGAATCCCTACCAGCCAGCCATATTATTGAATTGCAGTTTCAACTGCCGAAAGATTTTACTGGCGGCAATATTTCCGATGTCTCGCGTTTTGTAATGAAGACCAGTGAACAGGGCAGAGGCGAAGGTCTGATTGCCGTTCCGGCAAAAATCAGTGACGGTAATTTCTTGATTGCACTCAATAATCTGGATCAGGCACTGGCAACCAATAATAAACTGCTACTGGACAGTTCCTGGATCGATGTGCCGCTTGGATATACTACCGGGCGCCGTGCGCTGGTGACACTGGAAAAAGGTGCGCTGGGAGACAAGGTGTTCCGTGACGCCTTTGCCGAATGGGCGAAACAATAGACCCGGACTAGGGCGCTTCCGGTTTATTCTGGGTCATTTGACCGGCTTTTCGTGTTTGCTGGCACCGCGGGATTTCTGCCGTGGTCTTGAATACCACAAAGAAAGCCCAACAGAGCCCAGCGGGCGCGAAAAACCGGCCTTCGGTGCCCCAAAATCAGTCCCCAGAATCCTATTGGGGCGTCGTTACAAATCTTGCCCGATGCGCAGCATCGCGCTTCGGGTCGTGTCTGGCCGAGTGAATTGGTTTGGTTCATCAAATGATTCCGTGTAAACAAGAAACGGTCTAGATGTTTGGAGACGGACCCCGCCAACTTTAAAAGGGGTCGCTGCGCACCCCCGTTTTATCCCCCTTGCCGGCAGTGAAAACATTTGTCTTTTGATTGGGCATTATACTCTGCAATTACTGCAAAGAGTGGTAAAGTCGGGATTGACATAGTAATTACTCACCTCCCCTTGCCAAATCAGTGATGTTCTGAATCAAAGCGGATATGGAACGAGGTGATTTGGAAAAGTTGAGCAAGCAGCAGCTTGTTGATTTGGTGCTGAAGCTACAGCGCCCTGCCAAGACATCTCGA
>JAAEMP010000137.1 GCA_024225445.1 Hyphomicrobiales bacterium
AAATATGGATTTTCATGGCTATATTAGAGTATTTCTGATTGCCCGTTATGTATCCTGGCCAGACAATTTTTTTTCCAGAGCCTCTACGGATTTTTGCGCGTTTTTGTTGGCAGGGTAAATCTCAAGCACTTGTTTCCATATCACCAATGCGCGTTTGTCATTATCAAGCCTTTGCAGAATACTGCCCAATCCCGCCATTGCACCAAAATGGCGCGTTTCAAGTTTCAGTACCTGTTCTATGTCATGCATTGATCGGCCATATTGCGATCGCAGGAAATATAGCGTCGCTCGCCGGTTCCAGCCCTCGGCATAATGGGGTGCCAGAACCACTACCTGATCGAGCAGATCAAAGGCGGCAGCCCAATTTTCCTCTTTCATTGCCTTGGCCGACCATTTCATCAGCAAATCTATTGTGTCTGAGCCCGATTGTGTCCAACGTTGCCAGATTGCCCGCTCAATATGTTTCGCCTTTTTTGAATCCGCTTCGGTTTTCAGTCTGGAAAACAACTGGTCCAGAGAAGTCTTTTTGATTGGCTTTTTAATTTCAGGAGCAGATTTTTCGCCCTCTTCCAGTTCACGCTTGAAACCCTGCTCCGGAGATTCCTGGGCGCTACTGCTATCATAAGTCGGCAGCGCAACTAATAATGCGACTGCAACAGCAATGAAGCGATGCAAAAAAAAGTATTCTTTCATACCCATATGATAGCGCACGACAGCAAGGCGTCAAATGCAAATAGGCGCGAACACAAAGTGCAAACGCCTGAATAACCTAAAATACATGCGAAAAAGCGGTTTTGACCGGCAAAACCATTGTCCAGAATCCAGCTAACCCTGACGCGCCTTGAACCGTGGGTTTTGTTTGTTAATCACATATACACGACCACGGCGGCGAACAATACGGTTGGCGCGGTGGCGGCCCTTCAGGGACTTGAGTGAATTCTTGATTTTCATCTTATCGTACCAAAATTCCATAAACCAAAAGCGCACTTTCCAGAGCACGCCAAATTTGAAGTGGATGTAAACCCCGCTCATGTCAATGTCAAGACGCCCAACTCATGCAATTTGTCATCTCCCCCATAAACAGATGATAATTTGTGCTTCCAATTCAGGCCTTGAGGATGTTTAATATTCAGAGTTGAAACCCTGAACAGGATTTGCCGCGGATGAATTCGTTTTGTCGTACGGACAATGAGCAGGGTCGTAAAATGACTATTTTTTATGTCCTGAATAAATGTATGAATACAAAATCGGCAATAATGATCTAATTGGGAAAAGGTAATTTACAATGCGGAAATATTCCGTTTTTGCCCTGGCTCGCGAGGCCATGCGATTTCACTCCGGGTGGGAAAAACAGTGGGACAACCCCGAACCTCGCAATCAATATGACATAATCATTATTGGTGCCGGTGGCCATGGTCTTGGCACGGCATATTATCTGGCCAAAGAACACGGTATTACTAATATTGCCGTATTGGAAAAAGGCTGGCTTGGTGGGGGAAATACAGGACGAAACACCACGATAATCCGCTCAAATTATCTATATGATGAATCTGCCGGTATCTACAACCATGCCGTCAAATTATGGGAAAATCTCAGCAAGGAACTGAATTACAATGTCATGTTCTCCCAGCGCGGAGTGATGATGCTGGCGCACAATGTTCACGATGTTCAGAGCCTCAAACGCCACGTCCATGCCAATCGGTTAAATGGCGTTGATAATACCTGGATCAGCGCGAATGAAGCGAAGAATATATGTCCGCCGCTGAATATTTCAAAAACCTCCCGATATCCGGTTGTCGGAGCTGCATTACAAAAAAAGGGCGGCACCGCGCGCCACGATGCAGTCGCCTGGGGTTACGCCCGTGCAGCCTCGGCCATGGGGGTCCACGTCATCCAGAATTGCGAGGTCACAGGCATTAACCGGGGAACCGATGGATCAGTATCAGGCGTCGAGACCTCCAGGGGCACGATTGGTGCAAATAAGATCGGTGTGGTCACAGCTGGCCACACTACAACCCTCATGGATATGGCTGGCATCCGAATGCCACTGGAAAGTTATCCATTGCAAGCATGTGTATCTGAACCGATCAAACCGGTCATTCCCTGCGTGGTTATGTCCAATTCGGTGCACGCCTATGTTTCCCAGTCTGACAAGGGTGAACTGGTCATTGGCGCGGGTACGGACCAATATACCTCCTATTCCCAGACCGGTTCTCTTCACATTCTAAACCATACGCTTGATGCTATCTGTGAGATGTTTCCGGTTTTTACCCGTATGAAAATGATGCGCTCCTGGGGTGGTACAGTCGATGTAACTCCGGACCGCTCACCTATTGTGGCCAAGACACCGGTAGACGGGTTATTTGTCAATTGTGGATGGGGAACCGGCGGCTTCAAGGCAACACCTGGTTCAGCCAATGTCTTCGCCCATACAATCGCCAGCAACCAGCCCCACAAGATCAATCAGGGCTTCACGCTTGAACGCTTTTCCAACGGACGTCTGATTGATGAAGCAGCCGCCGCTGCTGTGGCTCATTAGGTCACAGACCCAAAAACAGGATCGAAATGGTATGAATCAATTTGTTCAACTGCTTTTGATAGAACCCAAAGGCACACCCGATACCGGTGATAAAGACACCGCTGCAATCAAAACGAATTTGTAGGTCAAATAATGCTGTTAATCCATTGCCCCTATTGCAAGGAAGATCGCCCGGAACTCGAATTTCACGGCGCAGGAGAGGCACATATTGCCCGGCCTGAAAATATTGCAGATATCTCCGATGCAGAGTTTGAGAAATTCTTCTTTATTCGCGAAAATCAAAAGGGCCTGGTATTCGAACGCTGGCGCCACCTGAATGGCTGTGGTCGCTTCTTCAATGCAGCACGGCACTCGGTGTCTGACAAGTTTATTTGTACCTATAAAGCAGGCGAGGCAAAACCTGAAATTACAGAAGAACAGCTGGCATCTGTTCTGCCACCGGCAAGGGGGGACAAATGATGGGCTCTTCAAACCGTATACCAGGCAAAGGTAATCTCAGCCCGGCGAAAACCGTCAGTTTTACTTTTGACGGCAGAACACTAACAGCACTTGAAGGTGACACTCTGGCTTCAGCATTGCTTGCCAATGGCATTCACCTGACCGGGCGTTCGTTTAAATATCACCGCCCGCGCGGTATTTTGACATCCGGTCCCGAAGAGCCCAACGCCGTGATGGATATTTCCCGTGACAAGGCTCGCACCCAGCCAAATGTGCGCGCCTCGGTACAGGAGGTTTTTGACGGTCTAAATGCAAAGAGCCAGAATCGCTGGCCCTCGCTCGAATTCGATATCGGCAGCATCAACAATTCCATGTCACGGTTTTTTCCTGCCGGATTTTATTACAAAACCTTCAAATGGCCCCAGTCAGCCTGGGACAAGATTTACGAACCTGTTATTCAAAAGGCCGCCGGACTGGGCGTTGCTCCCGAGGAAGCTGATCCGGATTCTTATGCCAATCAGTTTGCCCACTGCCAGGTTCTGGTTGTAGGTAGCGGTGCAGCCGGGTTAACCGCTGCAATGGTAGCGGCGAAATCCGGGAAACGGGTAATCTTGTGTGATGAGCGCCCTGAATTTGGCGGCTCGCTTCTGTCAGAAACCCAAACGACAATTGATGGTCTGAAAGCTACCGAATGGATCGCACAAACTCTTGAGGAATTGCACTCCTTATCCAATGTCATATTGCTGAAGCGCACCACTGCATTTGGATATTATGCCCATAATATGATTACCCTGAACGAGCGGGTCAGCGATCACCTGGCCGCTCCACATCCGGATTTGCCGCGTGAACGTCTTTGGCAGGTGCGTGCAGATCAGGTAATTCTTGCAACCGGTGCCATCGAACGCCAGATTGTATTTCCTGACAATGATCGCCCGGCCATCATGCTGGCATCTGCTGCGCGTGATTACCTCAATCAGCATGGTGTTACACCCGGTCACAATATAGGTGTTTATACAGCCTGCGATTCCGCCTGGTCGGCAGCATTTGATTTGAAGGAAGCAGGTATCGAGATTGTTGCAATTATCGATACCCGCGAGGATATTGATGCGGAACTGCTCGGCCGCGCCAATGATCTGGAAATCAAGATACTCAAGGCACACAAAGTCACTGCAACCACCGGATATCTGAGAGTAAAATCCGTCAGTGTCGAGCCTCTTTCGGGCGGTGCCAGGCAAAAATTTGAAATTGATTGTCTTATTATGTCGGGTGGCTGGACACCTTCGGTACATCTGTTTTCCCAGTCTCGGGGCAAATTGAAATTTGATGAAGCAAATGGTCGCTTTATCCCTGATGTTTATGCGCAGAACTGTATTTGTGTCGGTTCCTGCAACGGCACTGATGAATTGAGTGACGCCATCATCGAAGCCAGCACAGCGGCTGGAGAAAAACATCAACTGGATATCGAATACGCACCTTCAATGGACGGACATCTGATTGGTTCACCGCACAACATCGACTCAAACAGGCATTCGGCTTCGTTTGTTGATTTTCAAAACGATGTAAAAGCCAGTGATATTCGTCTTGCAGTACAAGAAGGCATGCACTCAATTGAGCATGTCAAGCGCTACACCACCACCGGTATGGCATCTGATCAGGGAAAAATGTCGAATATGCATGGCCTGTCGATCGCAGCACAGGTATTGAACAAGGACATTCCTGAAGTTGGTCTTACAACTTTTCGAGCACCCTATACTCCAGTATCATTTGGCTCCATTGCCAATCATTCGCGTGGTGAATTATTCGACCCGACCAGGCGCACTGCCATTCACTCCTGGGCGGCAGAAAATGGCGCAGTATTTGAAGATGTCGGCAACTGGAAACGTGCCTGGTATTTTCCGAAGGCCGGTGAAGACATGCACGCGGCAGTCAATCGTGAATGTAGGACCACCCGGGATATTGCCGGCATATTTGATGCCTCAACACTCGGTAAAATCGAGGCTGTTGGCCCCGATGCGGTAAAATTCATGAACCTGATGTATACCAACCCCTGGGACAAACTGGGTGTCGGGCGTTGTCGTTATGGCATTATGTGCCGCGAAGACGGCTATATTTATGATGATGGCGTCATCGCACGCCTGGCTGAAGACCGTTTTCATATTACCACCACCACCGGCGGCGCTCCGCGGGTGCTGAATATGATGGAAGACTATCTGCAGACGGAATTTCCCGACTGGAAAGTATGGCTCACTTCCACATCCGAGCAATGGGCTGTGATTGCAGTAAACGGACCAAAGGCCCGCCAGATCATTGAACCCTTTGTTGAAGATATTGATCTGGAGCCAGAGGCAATGCCCCATATGAGTGTACGTGAGGGAAAAATTTGTGGCATCCCTTGCCGTTTGATGCGCGTTTCATTTACCGGCGAAGTTGGTTTTGAAATAAATATTCCTGCCGATTACGGTCGTTCGGTCTGGGAAGCTATCTATGCGCATGGCCATCCCATGGGGCTGGTGCCCTATGGTACCGAGGCGATGCATGTGATGCGGGCTGAAAAAGGTTACATCATCGTCGGTCAGGATACCGATGGTACCGTAACACCCCAGGATGCAGGTGTTGGTTGGGCAATTGGCAGGAAAAAAACCGATTTTGTTGGCATTCGCGGTCTCAAGCGACCCGATTTGATCGCCGAAGGGCGCAGACAACTGGTTGGCCTGAAGACCAAAAACCCCAAAACAGTATTGGAAGAGGGCGCCCAGATTGTTGATGATCCAAACCAGTCGGTACCTATGAAGATGATCGGTTTTGTTACATCCTCATACTGGTCCGAAGTACTGGGCCAGTCAATTGCGCTGGCAGTTGTCGAGAACGGACACTCACGGCTGGGTGAAACGCTATATGTTCCGATGGAAAACGAGACTTTTGAGGTCGAGGTCACCAGTACGGTATTTTACGATCCAGCGGGAGAGCGTATCAATGGCTGACACATCCACCAGTGATCTGCACAGAAATCACCCGCTTGAAAACCAGCTTTTTGCCACCGGTAACGTTCTGATAAAGCCGGGCCATGCACTTGCCCGAATAAGCCTGCGTGCCGCTGGTGATCAGATCGAGGAAATCAACCAGGTATTGTCACTGGACCTGCCTGACAGTCCCAAAACATCTGTCGCCAGGGACGAGCGTACTGCCTTGTGGCTAGGGCCGGATGAATGGTTGATTCTGGATAATTTGAGTTCAGATCTTCACGAACTGCCGAAAAATCTTGCCCAGATGCTCTGTTCGGCGGTCGATATCTCGCATCGCAACACCTCAATCATTGTTAGCGGTAAAGGAGCAGTCGGTGTTCTCAACACCGGGTGTCCGCAAAACCTGTCAATGGAGGCTTTCCCGGTTGGCGCATGTTCCCGTACCATTTTGGGTAAATCCGAAATTATTCTATTGCGCATTGGAACCAGTACATTTCACGTAGAATGCTGGCGTTCTTTTTCCGATTATGTGTGGAAATATCTGGTTGACGGCGCCAAAACCCTGTAAATGGCTTGATCTGTGAAATGCCAGTTTTATGTTGAAATGGAGAACCATTGGTTGTGGCTGATTCTAATCCTAAAATCGTGAATTCAAGACTGATCCTGAATTTTCCCGGATTTGAGGCCACCAACCCTACCCGCCAACTGGAACGATTGACCGGCAATGGTGACAATTTCGCCAAGGTCTGGAATGTTGATTATCATCGAACCGACACGTCTGAAGAACCGGAAAATCACTTAGCAGTCGCAAATTTCCTGACAACCGGGAAAAACTGGAAAACCAGCACGAGGCTAATCCAGTTTGGCTGGCATGACATCATCCAAAAATATGAGGGACAGGCCTATCCCCAGAGCTTTTTCACCAACTTTCCCAAATATTTGAGCTTTTTTCTCGATGGCACTGTTTTTCGTTATTTCCGAACCCACTGGCGCTATGGTGTTTTCACCATTTATCCAGTTCTGGCAATGATAATTTTTGCTGTCGCCTCCTATTTTGCCGCGGATTTTCTGGTCAATTTCCTGTTTGGCCCAAGCCAGATTGCGACATGGTCCCTGACCCTGTTATTCGTCTTGGTGCTCAACAAGTGGCCAGGGGATATATGGTATATGAACCTGTCGATCAACGACTGGGGATTTGCCCGGGATCTGGCCAAGGGTACAAATCCGGCAATAGAAAAACGCTATGATGAATTCGCCACGCGAATTCTTGCCGAAATTGAACGCTCGGACCATGATGAAATTGTCATTGTCGGCCATTCATTCGGCACAATCTGGGCCGTTCAGGCTCTCGCCCGTGTGTTGAAGCGAAACCCGGATATTCTCAAAGACAAACAAACGACTTTCCTGTCGCTTGGCTCAAGCCTGTTAAAAATCAATCTGGTTCCTTTGGCTGAAACCATGCGTGAAATGTCTAGAATCGTCATGTCACAGCCGCACCTGTTATGGGATGAAACCCAAACCCATATCGACCTGATCGCTTTTCACGGCACTGATCCGCAGATGACACTGGATCTGGCAACCCCGGAAACAGAAATTCATGTCAGCGAAGTGCGTTTCTCGCGGGTTATGGATAAACAGCGTTATCGAAAAATGCGGAAATCATTTTATCGTTCCCACCGTCAGTATATCATGTATCAGGATCAGCGCTGCGAGTTTGATTTTTTCCTGAAGTGCTTCGGTCCCCTTCCCATTCGTGATCTGGCACGTGATGCAAATTGCATGAACCGCATTGACATTGAAGGCCAGTTGCACGATTACCCGGTCATCAAGCCGTGACACTAGGAGTAAACTATTTTGGAAATATCGCTCGCTGATCCGATTGTCGCAGGTAAAATATTGTGGTTTGTCGGCCTTGTCACCTGGCTGGTAATACGATATCGCCCCAACCGCACCTCACGCAAAAACAAGATTTCAAAAACTGCCCGCAGCCCGGTTGAAACCTTCTCCATGATGGTTTCTTTCACCGGGTTGGGGATTGTTCCGCTGATCTGGATATTCACCGGTGAGGTGTCGGCATTTGATCATGCTGCAAACTGGATCCTGACATTGTTCGGCGCAATCCTCTTCGCCTGGTCAATGGTTCTTTTTCGCATCACCCACAAGGCCCTGGGCGCCATGTGGTCGGTCAGCCTTGACCTGCGCGAAGGCCATAAGCTGGTGACCAGCGGCATCTATGAAAAGGTCCGCCACCCGATGTATTCTGCCTTCTGGTTATGGGCGGTTGCCCAGCCATTCCTGCTGTCAAACTGGATTGCCGGATTTTCAGGGATCATCGGTTTTGGAACCCTGTATTTCCTTCGTGTCGGCCAGGAGGAAAAAATGATGGAACAAGAATTCGGCGATCAGTATCGCGACTATTGCCAGAGAACAAAGCGTATTATTCCGGGGATATTTTAGGGCATGGCAGTATTTGATTAAATCGAGTATTCGTCACCTGGATTAAATCAGAATACTTGTTCCTGCCCTCCCCGAATCTGCACGCCAATTCCGTTCTCCAAAATAATGTGAAACATAATTGCAACAATGTTTCAAATTCTGGCTTTTGGACAAATTCATTCACCTGCCTTCCTTCCATCCCCATTGATTCCCGCCACCAATTGGTTCAGTTTAACTCTCTGTTAACCATACGCTGTCCAATTGTTACCTAATTGATTCACTCGCTTATCCAGGGCCCCTCATTTATGTCATTTTGTTCTTTGCCAGCCAGATTAACTGTTACCGCGATGGTTATTGGCAGCTTGGCCTTGTCAGGTTGTTCCAATACTTCCAGATCGACCCACGACCCGAAAACTGTCGGCGCTGTTAAAACCTCAAAATCCAAACCTGAAAGAGAAATCGGTCGCCATGTAACCCGTACCGGCGAGGTTGTTTTATTGCGCGGACTGGCCAATATCTATTCAAGAGGCATGGATGTTATTGGCGATCGTTTGAAAGCCAAAGGAGTAGATGCCCGCGTCTATAACCACAGGGCATGGGAAAGCCTGGCAATTGATATAGTTTCACGTTCCAAACAGAAGAAAGTATCTTATCCGATCATCATAATGGGCCATTCGCTCGGCGGTAATGCTTCTGTTCAGATGGCAACCTATCTTGGCAAGCGCGGGATTCCTGTCTCTTTTGTGGTCGCGTTTGACCCAACCGTTACAACTTTCGCTGGCGCAAAAGTCAGAAGGGTAGTGAATTACTATCTGCCAAACGGCAAAAATCGCGTACGTCGCGGACACGGATTTAACGGCAAACTGGCCAACATCAATGTTTCCAATATCAATGGTATCAAACATACCACTGTTGAAAAAACCCGCAAATTGCAGAACCGCTCAATCAGCACAGTCATGCAACTTGTCAAGAAACGGCGCCGACGCGGCTGAAGACCGTGGTTAAATTGTGAGCTTGAAAGCTATTGCCAATGAAAACGGTTAGTCTGGAGCTTGTCGAGATTCATGAACTGGCTTTTAGCTGCCTGATGCAAAACGGGGCGGACAAGCTGAATGCCAGTGCCCTTGCCGACACAATCATGAATGCAGAGCGCGATGGTTCACATTCCCATGGCCTGTTCAGATTGCCCGCATATGTGGCCTCTTTAAGATCCGGCAAAGTCAACGGAAAGGCGCGTCCATCTGCAAGTTCCCTCACCCCGGCTGTGATCCGTCTGCATGGCGACAATGGCTATGCACCGATGGCACATCAAATAGGCATTCCTGAATTAGTGAAGGCAACAAAAACAACGGGCATCGGCGTGATGGCAATAACCCATGTCCATCACATGGCTGCTCTTTGGCCGGAAGTGGAAGCGATTGCCAAGCACAATCTCGTCGGTCTGGCTTGTACACCCTATATGCCCGCAGTGGCTCCCGCCGGTGCGATCAAGGCGCTTTTTGGTACAAACCCGATCTCTTTTGCCTGGCCGCGCCCTGGAAATACGCCTGTTGTCTTTGATATGGCCACTGCCGCCATGGCGATGGGTGAAGTGCAAATTGCGGCCCGTGATGGGCATTCAGTACCGCTGGGAACGGGGCTTGATGCGGATGGGCAGGCAACCACCGATCCGCAAAAAATTGCGGAAGGTGGTGTATTGCTGCCTTTCGGCGGTCATAAGGGATCAGCCATAGCCATGATGGTCGAACTGCTAGCGGCAGGTCTTGTAAATGAAAATTTCTCCTTTGAGGCAAAAGAAGGCGATAATGGAGACGGTGGCCCCCCACGCGGTGGTCAGTTTATTCTGGCACTGGCCCCCGATATTATCGCAGGTGCAGGCTGGGAAGACCATTGTGACAGGTTGTTTGATCGAATGAGCGGGATGGATGGAGTTCGAATGCCAGGCGACAGGCGCCATAAAAACCGTCTAAGCGATGCTCCACGAAAAATCAATTCCGATTTAGTAAAAAAGATCCGCCATTTGATGGCTTAGACCCCTTCTGACAGAATTGTGTCAGGTAATCACATCGGCTTCCGTTCGCCCCAGGCATAATTGAAATTCGGCCAGTTCCAGAACGGCACTTCTGACAGGCCGCAATACCTGTGCGGCAGAAACATCCCTGACCTCATCAGATGCAATATATTGTTCCATATATAACCGCACCGTGGCACCTTCAGTGCCGGTCCCGGACAGACGTAAAACTGCACGCGCACCTCCTTCAAACAGAATGCGAATACCCTGATGCCGGGAAATTGAGCCATCGACCGGATCCTGATAGGAAAATTCATCGGCTTTCGAAACCGCAAGTTCTCCGGATATTCGCGATGGCAGGTCAGGCAAAGTTTTGATGACATTATCCATCAGCCGGTTTGCCGCTTCAACCGGCACCGCTTCATAATCATGCCTGGAATAATAGTTGCGGCCAAATTCACGCCAGTGCTGATCAACAATATCTGCTACCGACTGCTGGCGTCTGGCGAGAATATTGAGCCACAGCAGCACCGCCCATAAACCGTCCTTTTCCCGCACATGGCTGGACCCGGTTCCCGCACTCTCTTCACCGCACAGGGTTACCTGTCCCGCATCAAGCAGATTACCGAAAAACTTCCAGCCGGTCGGTGTCTCGAAACACGGAAATCCCAGTTTTTCCGCCACCCGGTCACAGGCCGCACTGGTTGGCATGGAACGAGCAACGCCGGACAATCCGCCTGCGTAGGCCGGTGCCAGATGGGCATTGGCTGCTAATACTGCCAGGCTGTCAGACGGGGTTACATAAATCCCGCGCCCGACAATCATATTGCGGTCACCATCGCCATCAGATGCGGCGCCAAAATCCGGCGCATCGTCACCCATCATCAGATCAACCAGCGGTTTCGCCCAAACCGGATTGGGGTCGGGATGCCCCCCGCCAAAATCTGCAAGCGGTTCCCCGTTCAGCACAGTCCCGCCCTCCGCCCCAAGTTCCTGTTCAAGGATTGCCCTGGCATAGGGGCCGGTAACCGCATGCATCGCATCAAAACGCATGGTAAAACCCGAGGCAAACAATGCCCTGATGCAATCAAAATCAAATAGTGTCCTCATCAGTTGAAGATAGTCTGAAACCGGATCAATGATTTCAACGATCATCTCTCCCAATTGCTGCACACCCAAGCGACCGAGATCCGCATCATTCGCCTCAACAATCAGGTATTCACGAATATTTTTTGTATTCCGATAAATTTCTTCAGTAACGCTTTCACTTGCCGGCCCACCATTTTCCCCATTGAACTTGACGCCAAAATCCTCATCAATTCCGCCTGGATTATGGCTGGCTGACAGGATCAATCCGCCATTGGTCTCGTTCAACCGGATCAGGTGGGAGACGGCCGGTGTCGACAATATTCCGCTCTGCCCGACAATTACTTTGGCAGCGCCATTGGCAGCCGCCATTTTCAGTATTACCTGTATCGCCTGTTGGTTGAAAAACCGCCCGTCCCCGCCAACCACAAAGGTCTTGTTTTCAGCGCCTCCAATTGCATTAAAAACGGACTGGATGAAATTCTCCAGATAACCGGGCTGCATGAATATTCTGGTTTTCTTCCGCAACCCGGAGGTGCCGGGTTTCTGCCCGGATATTGGAGTACTGACAATTTTCTGAATTTTCATCCTGTTATCCGCAAATCCTGTTGTCTCTGTTCACTGTTTTTACAAACCACCACCATGTTTGCATGCGTATTTGTATATATCCCCAGGTTAATTAAAAGAAAATTGCTTTCGACCTGCATTCAGAAATTCGCGATCAGCGCTCTACAATGATAGATTCTCCCTTAATTTGATGGAGCGTTGGGGAAATCTGGAAACTCCACTTGCACTGGCGGCCTGGCAGCTTTGCCTTGGCGGGCTGGCTTTATTGCCTGTTGCACAGCATTTTGAAGAGCTACCGCCGGTCCCATCCAGATTGAATTTGATAGGTCCTGGCTATCTTGTTCTGGCAGGCACTGCGCTGGCATACTGGTTTTGGACAAGGGGCGTCATGAGACTTGGCGCCGATGTCACATTCCTTGTATTGCTGAGCCCGCTGGTCGCGACAATCCCTGGCACCGCGTTTCTGGATGAGATTTTCACACCCGTACAGTTTGCCGGTGTTGCACTGATACTTGTTTCAACCGCAACCGAAATCTGGATGGGACGAAGACGGGGATAGCCATTCTGATCGAGAAGGAACCTCACGTTCGTCATTGGGATATGCATGATGAATTGATATCGAGGCTGCTGTTTATTGTTAACAGACCAAGTTCCGGCCAACATCTAATTAGTCGCCGATGGCCGGCAATCTTCTTCGGGCAGTGCACCGGTCCCTCCGATTCCACCCTCAATCGGCTCCTGATTTGGTTTTTGTGGTTGTGCACAGTTCACTGCAGGTGCGTCGGTTGGGATCTGGGTTGTCTGACTGCAGGCTGCAAACATCAGTAAAGTGACACATGCTAAAATGGATTTCATTCGTTAGGTTCCTTTGACGCTTGATCTGCAGGACTTTGGTAATAAACAAATGCACCGCATCGAAAACGGCCAACAGCAGACTGATTTCCCTGGTCTTTGATTTGTAGAGCAAGCGCGTGGGCATTTATCTTTTCCAGTGTCTGCTGTTGTAATCGACGTGACAACGCATCCAGATTTTCTAATGATTCAGCACTTAGGTGATTGTAGTGGACTGCACGTTCGAAATAGGGGGCAGTTGCCGGGGCGGTCAGCACATTAACGACTGCAGCCGTGGCATGGTCCCCAAGATTATTCGCCAAATAACGGGAGAGCTCACCCTCGTCAGCCCGCGGGATGAAAGCATCCACGCTCAGTTTTACTTCGCTCCTGTCTACTTCCACATACTCAAGGGCAACAAGGTCATCCAGTAAAGTACGGGGATGAATGTCGTGGCTGATCATCCTGACGAGGGATTCGAAGGATGGATTTGGACCAATCTTTGGTAGAGTTAGTGGCAGACCTGCAGCATCCTGATAACCCGGTGCACTGCGCCAATGGGCAACCAGTCTAGGTAAGGGCCCGGCACCGGAAGGCAGATTCTCTTCGCTGTCGTTTGATAAGCGGATCGCCTTGATGTCTTTGCGCTGCAGGCCGGTTAACACGGAAATCCTGCTATCCGTCAAGCGTTTATTTGTGAGGCCAAATTCTTCCTGGCAAACGGCAACACTAGTTTTCTTCAGTTGATCAATGATCACCTGAACAGGGATTCTTTTTGCCAGCGCAAGCTTCGTCAACGGGCGCAATACCCGTCTGAATACGAGTAACAAGGATGAATGTATATGGTCAGGTATATCGTTCATAAATGGGTAAATAATCCATTTTTTGATTGACGTAAAGAAAAAAGTCAGCCAAAGAGATAAATGGGCAATTAACCCATTTATATAAGGGAGATGTACGATGTACAAAATTTTCACATTGCTTGCCGTTTT
Organism: Hyphomicrobiales bacterium; assembly: GCA_024225445.1. GTDB lineage: Bacteria > Pseudomonadota > Alphaproteobacteria > Rhizobiales > Rhizobiaceae > JAAEMP01. The sequence continues at coordinate 13,864 of JAAEMP010000137.1, forward strand.
GACAGCCCTTGGCGGGTGCTCGATGGTTCATCAAGTGCAAACGACTTCCGGACAGAGCTACCTTAAGCAGTATCAGGAAGACACTACTTCACATAAAGAAAACGGTACCAAACAAAAGGGCGTTTCTCTGGATTCGAAAATTCGTAAAGCAGCGTTAATTGAGCCAATTTTGACTTTTCCAGCTCGCATAGGATTGGCGAGAATTGAAAATGGCAGCTTGACTGACATACCTGAACCGGAAGCGGCAGACTGGCAGAACTTCTTCAAAGATCATAAGCAACTTGGCCAGTTTGTGAGCGTCAACGTACTGGGTACAGCCAATGACTTTGGTGTTCCCAGAGGATGGCGCTATGGCTCAATTGCTGACAATTCAGTTGAATCCATTCGCCTGGCCGCGGCACGTCAGCATTTGGATGCTGTTCTGATATACGAAATCAACTCTCAGGCAAGAATGAACAATACAGTGCTGGCAGTGTTGGATCTGACCATAGTTGGAGGGGCCATTTTGCCGACCAGATCCATCACCGCAAAAGGCAATGCCCGCGCATTGCTGGTGGATGTTCGCAACGGGTATCCTTATGGGTCGGCGTCTTCGTCTGCGGAACTTAATAAATTTAGCACGTCCTGGGGTTCAGATGAGCGTGAAGCTAAAATACAAAAGCAAGCGCTGAAACAGGCATATGAGGAGTTGTCACCAAAAATCGAGGCAATGTTTGAGGAACTTTTTACACATATGAAAACTACAAAAAGTTAATTCGGCAAGCAATGAAGATGAGTTGCAACCAGCACATCTTTCCCCTTCAGATCGTTGTCGTTGATCAGATAATTACAAGAGACACCAAAGCCCTCTTTGTTGAAGGTTTCTCGACGCTGGGCTAATTCCAGCATCCAGAAACCTTCAACTTTTGAGACATTGGGGAATTGTCGCAAAAGGATACTTTTTGCGATAAAGCTATCTGTTCGGTTAACTGGTGAATGCTGGTCAATACCGCCATAAAACGTAATCTTGATTTTACCGCTGCTCTACCTTCAGCTGCATACAGAAAACCCAGCGCATTGGACTTTCTCAAATGTGCCAATAGTCGCAGCGGTCAGGTCACGGTTGGGTGTTTATGGTTCCAGTCCTGAGCCCATATATCTATCAACAATTTTCGTTTGGCAAACCCGGCGATTTGAACACTGATAGCTGCGACAAAAATATGCGAGATAAACGTCATTGAGTGTCTGACAGGTTTTGCCGGGGAACGGCAATCATGCCAGATTAACCGTGAACCTCATAAGACAAGCACATTTTAACAAACTCCAGGAAGGTGTCGATAAGCTGATAGCCGATACTGATAGATATTTCGATTTTCTGCCAAATCACATTTGGCAAAACTCAGTTTTTGAGCAGCCGTTTGCGGATACGACCTGCGCGCCGCAAGGTTGTAAAACCGGCACCAATGGCCGCAATCCATAGGGCCACGGTCAAGACGGTGCCGCTGGCCAACCAGAACGTTTCAAAAATAGCCAGTATCGCGGATACGGTTAAAAGGGCCATCCGGTGTTGTTTTGCCATCGGGCCTGAAAAATCTGGTTCCAGTCCGATGCTGACACCAAGTTCACGCGTATATGCTGTCAGAACGCTGGCGGCAGCAGCGGCCCAGCCAAGTGCTGGAACGCCAACGCCGAGACCCACGCCAACAAAAATCAGAACATCTGAAACGCGGTCTGGAAACTCGTTCCAGAACGGGCCATCAGGGCCACTTTTTCCGGCCTCAACGGCAACCATGCCATCAAACAAATTGCACAGAAGGCGGAGTTGGCAGCTTAGGGCAGCCAGAACAAGCAGACATCCCACGCTAACAACATCCGAAAAATGGCCGGCCAACCAAAACGCCAGCGCCGCCACGAATGCCGCCACCATGCTCGCCAGCGATATCTGGTTCGGAGTGATTTTTCGCGATGCCAATGCACGGGTGATGCGATCGGCCCAGCGTGTATTGCGACTGTTCAGCGGTCGGCGATTTTTCAAATCCGGCATCTCAACCCTCCTTTAGCATGCGTTGGTGAATGATATTATAGATGAAAATATAAATGATCGAGACAGTAGTGGGCACAGCAATAGTGGTTGGAATTTCCGGTGTTCCCGCTAACATGTGCCCGCAAACCAGAAAGGTTGCTGAGGCAAGGCTGGCGATCAGGGGCGGCGCCCAATATCCGGGGTTTCGTGAGAACCGTGGCCGTATCCAATCGACGGTTCGTTTTAGAACCAGGGTAAGGAACCCCGACATCACGCCTTGGACAAAACCCGCCACAAGCGGTTTCGGCATTGGGTGTGCAAAGTTTGCGAATAATGCCCACCCGCCCATTGCAAGAAACGCAAAGCCCACGTGAACAAATGTATTTCGCAGTATTTTGCCACCGGTGGTGTTCAATGGACATCCCAAAAGAAGCGCACAATGTGAAAGAATATCGGAGCCGAAAAAATCACCGAATCCAACCTGTCGATGAAACCGCCATGCCCAGCAATTAGGTTACCCCAATCCTTTACACCCCGATCACGCTTGATGGCGGACATCACCAGGCCGCCAAAAAATCCCATAATCGTGATGACAAGTGAGAGGCCCGCTGCCTGAAGCATCGAGAAGGGCGTTATCCAGAACAATGCAGCGCCAAGCGCACTTGCCGACAAAACACCACCGACAAGCCCCTCTAACGTTTTCGAGGGTGACAGTCTGGGCGCGATCTTGCGCTTTCCAAACAGCTTGCCCCAAACATATTGCAGAACGTCGCTCGATTGCACTACAACAACCAGAAAAAAGATCAGGAAAAGGTTTTGCCCCTCATATCCGGCGATATTGAGGCTCAGCAATGCCGGAACATGAGAAACGCAAAATACGCTCACCATCAGCGCCCATTGCGCCTCGGCCACACGTATCAGGAATTTATCGGTCTCGCCCCGCAGCGAAGCGATGATCGGTAACAGCAAAAACGCATAGACAGGAATGAATATCGAATAGAACCCATACCAGTTCATGCCTACAGAAACGTATTGCAGTGGCAGAACAACAAACACAGCTACAGCCAGCGCCCAGTGGTCCGCTGCCTTGGTGTTTGTCAACGTCAGGAACTCGCGCAAAGCTGCAAACGAGCAAATCGCGAAAAGAATCACAACGCCGGTATTTCCGACCGAAAACGCGATGGCCATTAAGATGGCCATCACCCACCAGGCGTTTATTCGAGCATTGAGGTTCTCGACAGTGCCGTTGAGACCAGCAGCGCCAGACCGCCACTTGAGTATGAACCCGACGGTAGAAGCAACAGCCAGGATCGCTGCGACACTTGCCAGCAAAATCAGAAAATTGTTGTTCATATCAGTCAATCCATTGAGTTGCTTTTATCTGAAGACAAATCCAACAGGGCAGCCTCAGCGCGCTCCAAAAAATCTTGCTTGGTTTCGTCGACTTCAAGTCGCATCGCATCGCCGAATGTAACGGTGCAAATCAGTGGAATCGGCACCAGCGCCCCCTTGGGCATGACACGATTCAAGTTTTCTATCCAGACCGGCACCATGTCGATGTCGGGTCGAGCGGAGGCCAGATGGAAAAGGCCTGGTTTGAAAGGCAAAAGTACTTTTTCCGTCATATTACGGGTGCCTTCGGGGAAAAGTATCAAGCTATCCCCCGCATCCAGGGCCTCGACCATCATTTCCACCGGATCGGCTTGCCGGGTCTCGGGATTGCGATCAATTAAAACAGCATTGAAGACTGATTGGCCGATAAACCGCTTCAGCCTTGATGCCATCCAATAGTCTGAACCTGCAACTGGACGGGTGTTGGCACGCAGATTGGCAGGTAAAACAGTCCAAACAAGAACGAAATCACCATGACTGTTGTGATTGACGAAATAAACGCGTTGTCGCTTGACGGGCCCAACCCCGCGCCAGTTACCCCTTACCGCTGTAATTGTATGCGCAAGTGCAAGGATGAACATAGTCGTCAGATATACAAGAAATGAAATGTCGGAGCTCCCAGCTAATATTTCCACGAAGCATTAGTTACTTACTTTTAATATGTATACAAGAATTTATGCACGCACCTCAGCACTCTGCTGAATTATTCGTTTCATCGATGTGGTGTAGTCCGTTGCCGATTCCGTAACCCATAACACGGATGTTGTTTCCGTTTTTCAAAATTGGAGACCAAAGACATTAGATCCTGGTTCAATGTCGACCATTGCATTGGTATCATGAAAGATTTAAAAATAGGTGGAAATTTCGAAGTATTAATGTGAATAATTGAACGATTATGCCCAATAATGTGGCAGCTTGAATTTTGACAAATCGCCGAAAATGAACAACTGGAGAATTCCCTCAATGAGCGAGCAGGTACAAGACCCATGGCTGTTAACGCCAGGCCCCCTGACCACGACAATGGAAACAAAAGAAGCCATGCTTCATGACTGGGGTTCCCGTGATGCATCCTTCATCGAAATGAATGCACGCGTTCGCGACAGGCTGGTCAAGATTGCCGACGGCGAAGGCACGCATGTGTGTGTGCCCCTTCAGGGCAGCGGCACTTTTGCCGTGGAGGCAGCACTGGGGACGCTCATCCCACCCGATGGCAAAGCGTTGATCCTGATCAACGGCGCTTATGGAAAACGAATGGCAACAATCCTCGACTATGCCGGGCGCACTTATGCCACTAACGAAACACCCGAAGATACCCCGGTTGATCTCGATGCCCTGACCGTTTCACTGGAAAATGATGCGGCGATTACGCATGTGCTGGTCGTTCACTGTGAAACCACATCGGGTATCCTGAACCCCATCGCCGAGGTTGCAGAGATTACAAAGCGCTACGGTCGCAGCCTGATTATCGATGCCATGAGCTCCTTTGGTGCCGTCTCGGTGAGCGCCAGGGAAATTTTCTATGACGCCATCCTGGCATCGTCAAACAAGTGCCTGGAAGGCATCCCCGGGATGGGCTTCGCCATTATTCGTCAGTGCGTGCTGGAGGGTTGCAAAGGCAATGCCCACGCTCTGACACTGGACCTGTACAACCAGTGGGTTACCATGGAAGCCAACAAGCAGTGGCGATTTACACCACCGACCCATGTTATTGCCGCCTTTGATTGCGCCATTTCCCAGTATCTTGCAGAAGGCGGCGTTGCCGCGCGCAACAAGCGCTACGCCAATAACTGCCGCATTATTATCGACGGCCTGCGCGCCCTGGGTTTTGAAACGGTTTTGCCAGATGAACTGCAGGCTCCCATTATTGTTACGTTCAAAATGCCCGCCGATCCGACGTTTGATTTCGATGCATTTTATGACCAGTTGAAAGAGGCCGGTTACGTGATTTACCCCGGCAAACTTACCGTGGCACCAAGTTTCCGTATAGGTGGCATTGGCAATTTAAGCGCGGCTGAAATGAACGGCGCGCTCGATGCTATCAAAGACATATTGAAAAAGATGGGTGTAACCACCGGTGTACCAGCCGCAGCATAAGATAAACCTCCCATCGCTGGCAATTTGATTCCCAACTTTATGAAAAGGATGAAATTCACCTATCAGCGCTCTCAGCGTAGACCAATCAAAATGGATTTCGGTCGCATGGCACCGGCAGTTGTTTTCTGTAAAGTCTTTGAAGAAGAAGTGTTCCGATTACAATGGAAGAAAATTATCTGCCATCAGAGGCTAATTAGAGTATTCAGGCCAATAATCTGAATGCAAAGCGAATGAAAATCAGGACCAACTTTGGGTCATTCTCGATAGCGATATCCTCACACAACTATTCAACTGGAGACCTGACCGCTTTTGTAGAAATAGGCTCAGTGCCGACCTTGCGTCAAACCCCACTCTACATTTGGTGGTTGTGAACGCCTTATGTATATAGCTCAAGAACGGTTGTTTTCACCTCAATTCCGCAACACAACCAATGATGAAATTGACCGACTGGGCTGCGGCAAGCTCCCAGAAGCGTTAAGGTCAGTTCAGCGGAC
>JAAEMP010000138.1 GCA_024225445.1 Hyphomicrobiales bacterium
AAGCCGCCGGTTTTTACGCTGTTTCCTACAAGATAACGGATGGCAGTTCAGTAGACGGGCTTGATACGAACGATGTCATTATTTCGTATCGCGGGACTGACGACCCGCTGGGAGAGGCATCCGGGGCTGACATCTGGAATGGCTGGATTGGGGCGCTCGGATGGCCAACGGGCCAAGCAGCACTGGCTTTTGACTTCTTTGAGGCGGTAACCGGGGCGGACGCCTTTGACGGGGTTGATCAGGGTACGGCCCTCACCGGTCATTCGTCCGGCGGCGGGTTGGCGGGCCTGGTTGGTTCGATTAGCGGCGACAATGCCATCATTTTTGACAATATGCCTTATGCCCAACCTGCCACAGTCTATGCCCTGGCTCATGCGGCTGAAGTTGCTGGCCAATCGATTGCCTCGCTTTTTGGTGACACTGTCCCGGATGATTTTATCTGGCCCGCCGCTGATAATATCACCAACATATATCTTGAAGGGGAGGCACTTTACTATGGGCGGATTGTTGCTCATGCCAATTGGCCGGGTATTAGTATTAATTCATACATTGGTTTGGTGGCTGCGGCAGCGGTTGAGAGCAATGCATTGGCGATGGAGTTGCAGGAAACCACCATCGAATTGGACAATCATCTAGGCCTGATCGAATTTGTCAGCCCGGTCAATCTGCATTCGCAGCAGCTCAAACCAATTATGATGTTTGGTGACGCACTGACGCAGACGGATTGGCATGAAATTGTTACAGACTTATATGCGGCGTGGTTTGACAAAGAGCTTGCGGAAACCGTTGTCGGATCAGATGGTGTTAAGCTCAGCGGCACGGCAGATCCAGCATCCAAGTTAAGGTATCTTCTGGCCTATTCTGCCCTTGATGAAGGCACACTTGTCTTCGGTAACACGGGCATTCGGGCGATGTTTGATGATGCCAATGAATTGGGCAAGCTGGTTACTGATGACCGGGTGCCAAGTGCGTTGGAAGATGCCATCCCCGGTATCACCCAGACGATTGTGCAGTTTGCCGGGCAGATGGCCTTGCGCGAAGTGCGCTATCAGGATCATGAAGATAGAAAACCGGAAGAAGGTCTTCTTGGGCTTAATACGGAAGAAACCGTGCTTAAACTCGATCTGGCCAAGGAGTTGTGGAATCTTGGCGGGGAAGACCCCGATGCCGATCTCGAGATCATGGGTATTCAGACTATCCTTGACAGTTTCTTTGGCAAATCACCTGAATTAACCCCCGGTCCCGGCCCGCAGCCGGAGGATCTGAGCGAACTGATCGCGGCAATGGAACTGCTTTATGGTTCGTCGGAAACCAGCATTGTTGATCGTATTGATTTTGCTCTGGGGGATGGTGATTTAACCCTTACTTTGGAGGAGCGGGGAGAGAATACCGGCTCTTATGATGCAGGCACTGTCGGCATTTTTGCAGCGATTGATGGTGATGATACAGTCACCGGTAATAGTGACAACAACATTATAGTTGGCGGTGAAGGTGATGATACGCTTACCGGCGGTCTTGGCAGTGATATTATCATCGGTGGCCTTGGCAGCGACACCTTCGTTGATATGTTTGCAGAAAAGGATGATAGCGGCAATCGGGTGAATGAGGACGATGTCTATATTGGCGAACCTTCGCAAAAAGCTCTTCTAACCCAGTTTAATGAATGGCTTAGAGGCAATCAGCCAGCGGATGTGGTCGAGTACCGGCTTTTTGACAGCAATAATCCCGATGCCGCCCTGCTGCCCAAAGGGCTTGTGGTTGAAGGGCTGGAACTGGTTGAAGGGCGGGAACTTACCAGTCTTGGCGATGTTGATGCTGTTAAATTTACGCTAAAGGACGAGAATTCAGGTGCAAGCGGAACCGACTATCTGATCAATATCGACAAGGTTCAGTTGTCTGAACGCAGTGACCGGATGGCGGTGGCAACTGAATGGCTTGATACTCCCATCCTCATTGATATGGCCGGGTCTGATCGTGATGAAGATTTTCTCTACAATGTCGATGTGGCTGATTATTCAGCCCTCACCACCGGCCTCAACTTCTACTATGGCGAGACTTCCGAGCGCGAACAGGGAATTTTGCATTCGGGTTCAACCATTCACAACATTGGCGCGCCATGGCTGGGTGAAGTGGCGCTGGCAACCGGTATTGGCTCAGATGCTCACAATCTGGTCGTCGAAAACGCCGACAAGATCATCCTCACCGGTAACGACGAT
>JAAEMP010000139.1 GCA_024225445.1 Hyphomicrobiales bacterium
CCGATTGCACCACCAACTGTGAAGGTATCTTTGATCTTTGCCATAGTAAACATAACAAGGCCCATTGGTTGTAAATTATAGTAAATGTTTAATTTAACCCTGACTCTCTCTTTGTTCAACTCAGAGACGCAATATACTTATGCTTTGTATGAAGGCTATGAATATAGTAAAAATATGGCAAAATATAGAATTATTATAGCAAAATTATTGTAAATATAGTAAAAATATTCCAAATCTCAAGGTTATATAGTAAAAATATAGCAAAACACATAATTATCATAGTAAATATAGTAAAATCATAGCAAGTATTAAGGTAATATGGCAAGTCTCAAGTTTATATAGCAAAATTATGGCAAAATACATAATTATTATAGTAAATATAGTAAAAATATGGCAAGTATGAACATTATATATCAAGGCTAAAAAGTGATATAGTAAAATTATAGCAAAATTATAGTAAATATAATAAAATTATAGTAAAATATAGAATGATTATAGTAAATATAGTAAAATAATAGCAAGTCTAAAAGTTATACAGTAAGACTTAAAGTTATATAGTAAAATTATAGTAATCGTAAAATTATTATAGCAAGAATCGGAGAAATATAGAAAAATTTAAATTGATATAATAAAATTATAGTAATCTATAAATTAATATAGTAAAATAATTATAAAAACTTGTTATAAAGCCGTATAGCATTTATATTTATCTCTATTAAAAGTAAATAATATAGAAAAGGATAATTAATTATGTCAGCACCCCTCACACCTAAAAAGTTACTAGAAAAAGCTGTAAAATTCAAACGGAAGAAAAAACCTTTCCGTTCTAAACTTGATGCGTCTAGAGGGGTGATCATCTATCTTAAATCTCATAACTATAAATTATCTGAAATTGCTGATTTCTTAAAAGATAATCAGATTAAAATAACAGCTGGGTCTATATCTAATTACCTAAGAAAATATCCGGCTACAGAAAATGAAATAAAAGAGTTAGAAAGAGAAACATCTGCTATTGAAAACGGCATTGAAAAAAATAAATATCATCATGAGACAGACTCGAAACATAAAGATTTGAAATCTGCATATACCGAAAGCAAAGAAACTGATGAAGATGATGACAACTGGGGTGATATAGAAGGATTACTAGAGGAAAAATAGATGGAAATAAATGAATTAAAAAAGCTTTCTAAAGAGCTAGGTTTAAATAAGGAAAACATTGCTTATTTCCTAAAAAACTACAATAATGAATATTTTGAATATATTATTAAAGAAATTATAAATGTTTCTAAAAACAAAGCAATTAGTATAAAATCAAACCTACTAATAGGACATATTCTTGAAACATTCAGTCAGTCCTCATTAACTATTGAAGAGCATGTTGAAGAGAAGTTAAAAGATGAATGGTTATATAAAAAATATCCGGATGAATTTATAAGTAAAGATAAAGAACGGGATTTATCTGATTATCAGCCCAGCGATAAAACCTTGGTAACGTTACTTGAAAAACAGATAACTGAAATTAAACAAGAATTCCATCCGATAAAAAATCAATTAAAAGAAATTGATTCAGTCATTAATGAAAAATATGATGATGACATTACTAATATAAAATGTAACCATGAAGAAAATAAGAAAAGTATAAGATTTGGTTTTTATTGCCTATTAACAATTTTATCAATGGTTTTTTATATTATTGGAGGTTTAGCGTTTCTATTTTTTGATTCAATTGTTTACCCCAAACTTCACGCTTATCTTGCAAGTATAATAATCCCATGTGTAATTTTAGGTATTGCTATTGGAGTAATGTATAGGCCTATTTTTAATAAAATATTCAGGAAAAATAGAGCTAATGGGTGAATTAAAGCAGCTAAATAACCCCAGAAGTAACCTTACAAAATTAAATAAAATAACGCCTCTTACTTCCTTGCTTGATAATAATACAAGGCAGAAACTGCTGAATCTTGAAACGGAAATCAAGAAAAATGTAATAGGTCAGGATCATGTCCTCAAGGATGTTATTGCTACCTTGGAAAGAGGGGAACTAGGTTTAAATATTGATGAAAAAAGACCAAAACCTAAAGGCTCATTTTTATTTCTCGGCCCGACAGGTGTCGGAAAAACCGAGTTAACTTTAACCTTTACCCATTACCTCTTCGGTGATGAATCATTATACCGGCTAGATATGTCTGAATTTATGCATTTTGATTCTGTAAAACAGTTTATTGGGGATGAAACAGGTAACTATGGAAGATTAGGTAACATCCTTGAAAACAGCAATCATGGCACGCTTCTATTTGATGAAATGGAAAAAGCTCATCCGTTAATTATGGATTTGTTTTTACAGATTTGTGATGCGGCAAGAATTACATTAGGCAATGGTAAAACTTATGATCTTACTAACTATTATATCGTTTTTACAAGTAACATAGGAGCTAATAGAATACCTGAAACTGGTAACATAATGTCATCAACTCTCGAAAGAGGAATTAAAGCAGAGCTGCTAAAAAACTTGAGGAAGGAAATGATTGCACGTTTTGGAGCAGTCATTATTTTTAAGCAGCTGGGTTTTGATATCCAAAAAGAAATTGCAAGAAACCTATTGGATAAAGAAATAGAGAGAATGAAAAGTAGAGGCTGTGATTTGAAATATGATGAACTCGCCTTTAATTACATCATAAGAAATGGCATACAGGAAGGACTTGGGGTCAGGCCTTTAAGAGATAC
>JAAEMP010000140.1 GCA_024225445.1 Hyphomicrobiales bacterium
AACTCGAACATGTTCTGATTCAGATTGATCACTGCCCCCTCTGTTTTTGCAAATAGGTAATCCCCGATTTTAGAGAACCCAAATTGATACATGATCTTTGTTAGTGCAACGATTCCAAGACTGCACACGACTCCGCACTGCCTACTATGATAGGAGCCGCAATACTGGTGATGCCGATATCGATTTCCTCATCGCATAACCGCGCTCTTTGGTAAGGCGCAACTCCTCGCGTAATCTGGATTTCCCGGTAATGGTTTTATCGGCGAAAGCCTGAAAATTCCGGTCCAGCACTTCATCGATTTTGTCTTCTGGTTGAAAGGCCAGTATGCCACGCGCAGATGAGCAGGCATGAATCGGGCGGGTATTCAGTCCCGGATGAATAAACCCTGTTCTCTCATCTGGTGGTGTTATCGTTCGCACGATTTCGACATCTTCACCGTTCAGCCTGCCAAGAAAAGCCGAAGCGTTCCAGGTTTTGACTGTACAAACCAAAGCTTCTTTAAATCTGGCGACAATCTGCTCATTGCTGGCGCCGGCAATCATCGAGCGCAGGAAATTATTGCTTAGTTTGACAATTCCCTTGCTGGTGTTGCGCTCCAGTACGTCCTCCTTTTCCAGCGCATTGATCAGCCGATGGGCCGAGGCGCCGGGGATTTTCAGATGCTCGGCAATATCTTTTACCGTCACTGCTTTTTCCCGGCTGGCAACATACTTCATGATCTGCAATATTCTACCTGCCGACATGATCTCGCAATTTTAGCAGTTTCCTATCATTTGATAATATGCAGTAATATATGAGAAAATCAAGTTTTACCAAAGCATGCGAGACAATGGACTGCGAACTATGTGGATTACCCACTCCAACTCCCCCGATTGAAAGCAGCGGCAAAGCGTTTTGTTGTATCGGGTGCAGAGAAGTATTTCAGCAGTTTGGCGATGACATATTGCTGGACAATTCGGCTATCTCAGAAAGCCTGGCACGGGCAAAACCCGAGGGAACAGAACTGTTTCTGAAAATCGATGGTATGCACTGTTCTTCATGCGAAATTCTGATCGAACAGGTGGCAAGGCGTCTGAAGGGAGTTTTATCAGCCACATCCAGTTATGCGACATCAAGCGCCAAGATTGTTTATGATCCGCTACAGATAGATGAATCACAATTGTTGAACCAGTTGAGTGTCACTGGATATAATGCGCGGCTACGTTCTGATGATGCGCTGGAACCGGAAAATGATCTGGCCTTGTTCCGCATTCTCATAACCTCGTCAATGGCTTCAGTGGTAATGATGTTGTATCTGGCATTCTTCTACCCGACAAATCTCGGCCTTGTCGACATCGACGACCTGCAGCCAATGGGCTGGTTGGCGTTTCGAGCCGTCCCAAATGCGATATTCGTTCTTACCTCAATATTGGTGTTTTATGTTGGCGCCCCGATATTCAGGGGCGCCTTGATTGGCATTCGCGCTGGTGTGCTCAATATGGATAACCTTCTGGTGATCGCCATTTTGGCATCTTATGGATATAGTATTGCGCAAATGTTCACCGGCTCGCTGGATCTCTATTTTGATGTAACAGCCGCGATAATAACCGTGGTTACTTTTGGCCGCTATTTTGAACACGGGGCACGGGCCAATGCCACCAGGGAGCTAACCAGTTTGATGGAAGCCTGGGTGCCGGTGGCGCGGGTATTTGAGAATGGAGAATACCAGCAGCGCGGCATTGATGCGATAAATTCTGGCGACAGCATATTTGTGTGGCAGGGTGAGCCTGTTCCGGTAGACGGCATCATCGTTGATGGCCAGGCGGCAGTCGATGAATCTCTGATGACCGGGGAACCGTTCCCCGTTACCCGGGGTATTGGCGACAAAGTATATGGTGGTGCGGTTGTGGTTGAAGGTATTCTTGTAATCACGGTTGGTGAGGAAATTGAAAGCCAGATGGATACTCTGGCGCATATTTTATGGAATATTCAAAGTTCATCGACCGGGTTTCGTGGTCTGGCGGACCGGGTTGCGCGGGTATTTGTACCTGCGGTGCTTTATCTGGCTGCCGGCGTGTTTCTGGTCTCATTGATGATGGGCCTGTCGTTGCAGACTGCTGTGCTGACCGGGCTGGCAACATTGATTGTATCCTGTCCATGTACATTCGGACTTGCAATTCCCCTGGCCACCGCCGCCGGAATCAGTACCGCCTTGCGCCGGGGAATCATCATTACCAGTGCTGATGCCTTCGAAAAGGCTGGGCAGTTTGATACGGTGGCAATTGACAAAACCGGTACATTGTCAACAGGAAAAATGAGTGTGTTGAAAGTTGTTGGTGATGAAAAAGTCCATGAATATGCAGCGGCGGTTGAGCGGCTTTCGACCCATCCCATTGCTGAAGCAATCGCAAGGATAGGCCAGCGTTATTCTGCTAGTGATCTTGTCATTCATCCCGGTCGTGGTGCGCTCGCTATGGTTGAGGGCCATCAGGTGGCGGTTGGCAGTAAACTTTTGTTCGAGATTTTGGATTGGGAGATTGACCCAGACATTATCGATTCCGCTGACAGGATTCGTAAAGGGGAAGGTGTGATATCTTATGTAGGCTGGGACAAACAGGTTTATGGTGCAATTGTAACACAAGATGCGTCTCGCCCCGAATGGCGGGCAGTTGTCGACCGGCTCATGCAATACAGCCGTGTGGCTGTTTTGACAGGGGCGGAAAATGCCGATGAATATCGGGCTCACGTCGATGATGTCTACACCGGGGTTCCACCGGAAGCCAAGGCGGCAGTGATCAGGGGTCTTTGCACCAAGGGAGCGGTCGTCATGATCGGCGATGGCAGCAATGACGCCCCGGCGCTTGCCGCAGCTGATCTGGGGATCGCTTTTGGTACGCCAACGACATTGGCTGCTGATGCCGCCGATGTAATTATTCCCGGAAACCGATTAAACAAGATTTTTGATGCTTTTGAAATACTCAACACAACCCATCACCGTATTAGGCAAAATCTGGGGTGGGCTTTACTTTATAATGCCTGTGCCATTCCACTGGCATTAACCGGATATATCAACCCGCTGTTCGCCGCCCTGGCAATGTCATCAAGCAGTATTCTGGTAGTGTGGAATTCGTCCCGGGTGATCAAAAATCCCGTCTGGAGACCCGGATCACCCAATGAAAATTGAAACATATTGGGTAACAACGGATAAGGAACATCCGGAATAATTTTTAAATAGCGAGCTACAATTCAAGGGACTGGAGGACAAACTGGAGCTTACATTCTATTCGACTGCTTTCATGATTGGTCTGCTCGGTTCCACACATTGCCTGGGCATGTGCGGTGGCATTGTTGGTGCACTTGATGCGGGGTCAGGTCAGGCTGACAGGTCAAAACTAAAGCGTCTGTCATTTCATTTTACCTACAATGCCGGGCGCATTTTCAGTTATGCGATAGCCGGGGCCAGTGTCGGGCTTGCCGGAACATTTATCAGCAGTTTACCTGGTGGGCTGGCTCCATATGGCCGCGTTATTGCTGGAGTATTTCTAATAGCGCTTGGTTTGTATCTGGCAGACTGGTGGCGCGTTCTCGCCCTGACCGAGAAAGCCGGGTTTCATATCTGGCGCTGGATCAGGCCCTTGGGAAATCGCTTCCTGCCCGCCAAATCATCTTATCATGCTTTTGGCCTGGGTTTGATCTGGGGCTGGCTGCCCTGTGGATTGGTTTATTCTGTTCTGGCCCTGGCTCTGGCCACCGGTTCTCCGCGACAGGGTGCTCTCATTATGATCAGTTTTGGCATGGGAACCCTGCCGATGCTTATTGTCATGGGCAGTGCGGCTGGACAATTGATGAAGCTTGTGCGCAACCCCTTTACCCGGCAAATATCAGGTGCTTTTGTTATTTTGTTCGGGATTTACACCTGTGTTTTGGCTTTTCAGAACCATCATCGACATCAACCCGACAATCCGCAAGATAAAAAGGTCCATCAATCCCATACAAACTAAAGCGTGTCACGTCTCCGGCTGAATGCAGTCAGCTTGATCGGTATCATTTGCCAACTTTTCGGCGAATTCGCCTAATCACTTGGTGCTGTACTTGCGGGTTTTTGTCGATACCCACGTGGTCCACGCCATATTTTGAAACATTAATCGTCCTGATACTGCCGTTAAAACCTCGGCCGCGACGATAGTTCTGGCCTGATGGAATTTTGTAATTGACGACTTGTCTGATATTGGGCCCAAACGCCACAGGCTCGGCAAAACCCGGGTCAAGTCCAATAACAAGTCCAACCTTCACACCACCGCGCCCAAGCGCATTGGCAAATTTGGGTGCTTCAACACCGCCCAGAGAATGTCCGACAATGACGATAGGATGCGATACCTTGCCCTGTTTATTTCGGCGAATGATATTTCGGGCAAGATCTCTCCATTCACCATTCGAATGAACGCTGGCCTTGACCCCATATCTTTTCAGGCGGCTTGTCATCTGGTTCATGCCAGCTGAAAACACGTCCATATATCCCCTGATCATATAGACCTCCTCAGCTGTTACGGGGGTTGCGGCGAGAATAGCTGCGACAAAAGTCTGTTGAAGAACTGTATTGATGGGGCGCATTTTGCATTCCTCGAAAATGTTATCCAGCCAAAACGGTAATGTGAAAAATGAGGTGATCATAAATAGTTTTCCCAGTCACACAATCTGTTTAGCTATGAAATCCTGAAAGAGAGGGTAATGCCTGGAAAAATCATGAACCCGACAATAGCAGGAGGGTCTCAATCTGTGCGGAAGATCGCTGCTCAGTGCAACTTGACATTAGTCAATGCATATTATTCGGGATTTATTACATTTGGATTTGAGCCCTTGTCAGACTGCGAATGACCCGGAAACCTATCCAAGGTGAACGTAATGTACAAAATAATATTGGTACCCGTTGAATTTTCGCATGAACATAGTGGCATTAATGCCATCAGAATTGCAAAGAAACTTGTCGATGATGGTGGTGAAATAGTTCTGGTAAATGTTGTTGGCGATATTCCAACATATATTGAAGTCGAATTGCCGATGGATTTGTTGAATAATTCGAAAAAGCTGGCTCTGGAGAAATTGACCGAGATTGCAGCAAAAGAAGGTATCAAGTCAGATGTCAAAATACGTACAGGTCATCCGGCGAATGAAATTCTTGCGGCGGCGGAATCATGCAACGCAGACCTGATCATTGTTGCTTCGCACCGACCGGGCCTGTCAGATTACTTTTTAGGCTCCACCGCTGCTCGGATTGTTCGCCACGCCCAGTGCCCGGTTTTTGTCGACAGATAACTGGTACGCGACTGTCTCTTTTTAGGTTTTTGCCTGATTTGTTTTCATAAAATTCAAACCGACAGTCCGCCTTGGCGTATGATAAAACTCACCACCTGTGTGCAATTTTCGTTGTTCCTGGCATCGGTGAACAAATAGGGAGCAATTCCCCTTTAGTTTCCCTGCATCGTGTGCCATCACTTCCAAATCAGCATCCACATGAGGAGCAAGATCCTTTTTGTTGATGACAAGTAAATCGGAACGGGTGATTCCAAGCCCCCTTGCGGGGAATTTCTTCTCCCTGGCACACGCAAACAACATGTATTGTCAGATCAGCAAGGTCAGGTGAGAATGTGGCGGCCAGATTGTCACCTCCTGATTCTATGAAGACAGTATCCAGATCTTTGTGCCTGGTTTTCAATATCTCGATTGCCTGCAGTTTGATGCTGGCATCTTCGCGGATAGCGGTATGCGGGCAACCGCCAGTTTCCACACCGATGATGCAGTCTTCAGGCAAAGCCTGCAGACGCACAAGTGCGGCGGCGTCTTCTTTGGTGTAAATATCGTTGGTTACCACGCCGATCGAGTAATTGTCCCGCATCGCCTTGCACAGCTTTTCCGTAAGTGTGGTCTTGCCGGAGCCCACAGGCCCCCCGATATCAATGCGCAGAGGTTCATTTGGCGATGTCATGATCTGAATATCCTTGTGCTCATATGCTCATGCGCGATGCTGGTGATATCAGAAACAAGAGCACTGCTGCCCAGGTCGTCCAATGTCGAACCGGCGACCTTTTCTGCCTGGTTCACAATTTCCTTTTCCAGTTTGGCGATAATTGCCAGACCATCGCTTTGACCAAGCGGCACAAGGCGCACACAAACCCAAATCAGATTGGATAAAAAAGCGTTGAGATAGGTGGCTATGGCAATCTTTCCCCCAATTCCAGACGTTAACGCCTCTTCAATCTGCTGTGGGCAGATAAAATGAATATGACTGTCAAATCCACCAGCTGTAATAACTTTCCCTTCCTCGGCAATAACCTCGCTACCCGGCCCTATGATGATATCAACTCCCGGCTGCACATCCGGGTTACCCGCCTTGCCAATGGCAGAAATCAACCCGTATTTCTGGTCGATATCCGCCTTGTATATGCCAGTCACATCGACAATCAGCGCATTGGTGATTACTGCATAAACGGCTCCATTGGCCCTGGTTGACTGGCCCTGGGCCATACCGTCGCGGATGACCTTGCCGCCACCAAATTTCACTTCTTCGCCATATCAGGTAGAATCTCTTTCCACTTCAATGAACAATTCTGTATCAGCCTCATGAACCCCCGGCAGTCTGACATGCGCACTGCCCTCCTGAAATAGTCGTTCCAGTTCTGTTCTGCGAAATCCGGTTTCTGTTCGGTATTATTCAGCTATTTTGTTGACTACACTGATAGACTCGTTTTCTAATTGGCTATCAATGAAATAAATATCATGGCAGGGAATTTAAAAATGCCAGACGCTTTTTCAGATATTGCCGCCGAGCTCGAACAAATCCGAAATGCCAATCTGTGGAAGACAGAGCGCAACATTATTTCCCCCCAGGCCGGTTATGTAAAAGTTGAGGCGCAAGGGTCCGCGCGGGAGGTGGTCAATTTGTGTGCCAATAACTATCTTGGCCTGGCCGATCATCCCGGGCTGATTGCTGCAGCCCATAAGGCGCTCGACGATCATGGGCTGGGCATGGCATCGGTTCGTTTTATATGCGGAACCTCGGACCTTCACAAAAAGCTGGAAGCGCGTATTGCAAATTATCTCGGGCATGAGGATGCGATTTTGTTTGCCGCCTGCTTCGATGCCAATGGTGGTGTGTTTGAACCATTGTTGGGCGACAGGGATGCCGTCATATCGGATCAACTCAATCACGCATCGATTATCGATGGAATCCGCCTCTGCAAGGCAGTCCGTTATCGCTTTGCCAATGGTGATATGAAGGACCTTGAAAAACAATTGCAAGCTGCCCGCTCCGCTGGCGCCCGCCGTATTCTGGTTGTCACTGACGGGGTTTTTTCGATGGATGGCTATTTTGCCAGGCTTGGGGAAATCCGCGCGCTTGCAGATCTCTACGATGCATGGCTGATGGTTGATGATTGCCATGCCACCGGTTTTATCGGTGCCCAGGGTCGAGGCACGCCCTCGCGTGCCGGTATACACGCCGATATCATTACCGGAACCTTTGGTAAGGCGCTTGGCGGTTCAGCTGGCGGTTTCATCGCAGCCGCCGGACCGGTTGTCGATCTTATGCGCCAGCGATCGCGGCCTTATCTGTTCTCCAATGCTCTGCCACCTGCCATCGTCGCCGCTGCAATCAAAGCCATCGATATTGCTGAGGCCGGTAACGATCTTCGTCAGCGTTTGAACGCCAATGCACAGCATTTTCGCACTGAAATGACAAAAACCGGTTTTTCTCTGCTCCCCGGAGAGCATCCGATTATTCCAATAATGCTGGAAAAAGCCGAATTGGCCCAGGAAATGGCAACCCGACTGTTTGATGAGGGTGTTTATGTCACCGGATTTTTCTATCCGGTAGTGCCACAGGGCAAGGCCCGCATCCGAACGCAGATGTCAGCCGCCCTCTCGCCCGCAGATATTGACAGGGCAGTGACGGCATTTGTTAAGGTTGGCAAACAACTTGGTATAATTGCTTGAGGAAAAAATCATGCGAGCACTGGTGAAAGCTGAGCCGGGCCCCGGCCTTGTCATGCGAGACGAACCGATACCTGAAATCGGTATTGATGACGTGTTGGTCAAAATCAACAAGACTGCTATATGCGGTACCGATGTGCATATCTGGAACTGGGATGAGTGGGCACGTAAAACCATTCCAGTACCGATGGTTGTTGGCCATGAATATGTTGGTGAAGTGGTCGAAATCGGCAGTCATGTACGGCGTTTGAAGGTTGGCGAGAGGGTCACGGGCGAAGGACACCTGGTTTCCATGCGCTCGCGCATGAGTCGGGCCGGCCGCTTTCATCTCGATCCGGAAACCCGCGGTGTCGGCGTCAATGTTCCCGGTGCCTTTGCCGAATATTTAAGACTTCCCGCCTTCAATGCAATCCGCCTGCCTGATGAGATTGATGATGAGCTTGGTGCAGTTATGGACCCGCTGGGCAACGCGGTTCACACGGCACTTTCGTTTGACCTCATTGGCGAGGACGTACTGATAACCGGTGCTGGTCCCATTGGCATCATGGCAGCTGCAATCGCGCGCCATGTCGGTGCCCGCAATGTGGTAATAACCGATGTCAATTCTTACCGGTTGGCCCTGGCCGGTCATATTGGCGATGTGGTTGCTGTTGATGTTGGCAAGGAGGATCTCCCCTCAGTCATGAGCCGCCTGGGCATGAAAGAAGGTTTTGATGTCGGGTTCGAAATGTCGGGAGTATCGAGCGCTTTTGACCAGATGGTCGATCATATGATGATGGGTGGCAATATTGCCATGCTCGGCCTGCCATCAGGACCCACAAATGTCGATTGGGGCAAGATAATTTTCAAATCGCTGACTATAAAAGCCATTTACGGACGCGAAATGTTCGAAACCTGGTACAAGATGATCGCCATGCTGCAATCTGGCCTCGACATCCGCCCTGTTATCACTCACCGTTTCAAAATTGATGAATTTGAAAATGGTTTTGAACTCATGCGTTCCGGAAAATGTGGAAAGGTCGTGCTGGAGTGGTAGTAATATAGCAGAACACCTTTAAAATGATCATGCAATCAGGAACGAAAAGCGACCGGCGCCGGTGCGCCGCCCTCGCGGAGGCCGGGCGTAAGCCCGAATAGCCGTGAGAAAAAAAATCAGACTGAATCAAAATGAGGGTGTTCTGCTATACCAGTTCTGCGACCGTAATATCTGCAGTGTGAAAATATTGGTCCTGACCCTATTTTACCTGCATTTTTGCCATCGTTTCACCAATTCCGGCATTCACCACGACATTCGCCAGATGGTCCAATTGTGTATTGTCCCGGTTAATGATGGCAAATTTTGCTCCTGCGCTTATCGCGCATTCCGGCAGGCTGGCCACCGGCCTGACCACCAGTGAAGTGCCAATTGCCAGAAACAGATCACAATCTCCAGCGGCCTGGAACGCCAGGTTGGTTTCAAGCAGTGGCATTTGCTCGCCAAACATCACTACTGCTGATTTGATAATGCCCTCACATTCGCGGCAGCGTGGAGAACTTCCCAGTTCCTCCAGCATCAACCGACATTCGGAAATCTCATGCCGGAGGCCGCATTCGGTGCAGTTTGCGTGGCGGGCAGATCCATGTATTTCAATCATTGCCCCGGTTTTTGTCCCGGCCTCCTGGTGCAGGCCGTCAATATTCTGGGTAATCAGTTTTGAGCATTTTCCTGTATCAACCCAGTCGGCAATCACCTTGTGGGCGATATTCGGTTTCACCTCACCCAATTGGTCTTCCATGTAAAAACGCCGCCGCCAGTCTTCCAGTCTGGCATCTTCCGATGCCATGAACTCGCGATATTCGATTATGCGGAATCTTTCCCAAATGCCCCCTGGTGAGCGAAAATCAGGGATGCCGGATTCAGTGGAAATGCCGGCCCCGGTGAGAACAACGACTTTTTTTGCCTTCGATAAAAGTTCGGCAAGTTCTGACATCCGGTATTTCCTGTTATTTGAGAACACAGTAACGGCTGAAATAACCGCCAGCGGTTAGACATACAGCCATTTGCGGCTTTCAGCCAGAGCCCGTTACTTTACTGGTTTCAATTGATGTTGCGCAATTTTCGTCCACAACTCCAAGCCAGCACACATCCGGCCAAATTTGGATTCAGCGAAAATGTCTGGTACCGGCAGATCTAACTGCTACTAGCAGGCATTTGAAACGGGGACAGCCTTTCGAAAGTCTTTGATGCTTGAAGTACCAGATAGTCCGCGTATTTTGGCCCAACGATCTGCAATCCAATTGGCAGTCCATCAGCGTCGAATCCGCATGGGCATGTAGCGGCAGGCTGCTGTGAGAGATCGAATGGGTAGGTAAAGGAAGACCATCTGATCCAGTCATCCGGGCTGGAACTGTACCAGGGATTGAAGGGGCCCGCTTCAAACGCTGTCATTGGCATTGTCGGTGTTACCAGCAGATCATAGTCCGCGTGCAGGTTGCACAGTTTCAGGGACATATCTTCTCTTGCCTTGCGGGCTTCCAGGACATCCGAAACGGTTAGTTCGCGAGCACGCTCCAGCATGCCGACAAGTAACGGATCCATAAGTTCGATATCATCCGGTGTCATCGGCTTGGTAATCGTCAGAAAAGCAGCGAACCACAGCCGGTCGGTTATCCATGCCGGATCCTCGTTTAAGGGGCTTTTCACGTCCTCGACTATTGCTCCGGCCTCGCTAAAAAGTTTAACAGCTTTACCACAGGCTTCCGCGACGGTCGCATTGACCTTTGCGTATCCCAGATCCCTGGAATAGGCGATCCTGAGGCCATCCAGAGGGCGATCCAGACCCTCGTGATAAATACGGTGGTCATAAGGAAGAGCGTACCAGTCCCGGCTGTCGGGCTCTGTGATCACTGTCATCATACGGGCAGCATCGTCGACTGTGCGTGTCATTGGTCCCACATGTGAAACAGTACCAAGGGGACTTGGCGGAAAGACGGGAACACGACCAAATGTTGGTTTCAAAGAATAAATACCATTGAAGGATGCAGGGATGCGAACTGAGCCGGCAGCGTCAGTACCCACATGAAGCACGCCACAACCGCGAGCAGCAGCAGTCCCTGCCCCTCCACTGCTGCCACCGGAGGTGCGTTGGCTGTTCCATCCATTGCGGGTTGAGCCGGTGAGAGGACTTTCTGTAACACCCTTGGATCCAAATTCAGGCGTTGTCGTTTTGCCAACAAAAACAGCCCCGTGTTTTCGTAACTTGTCCGTCACCGGCGCATCTTCATCCCAGGGCCCCGACGGATCAATCGTCCGGCTTCCGCGAAGTGTTGGCCAGCCTTTGGTAAGAACCAGATCTTTTACCGTCGTTGGTACTCCGTCAATCAGTCCGCATGGTTTGCCCTGCATCCATCGCTGTTCGGATTGTCGGGCCGAGATCATAGTATTTTCCGGATCGACCAGGCAAAATGCATTGTAATCGGGGTTGTCGAGTTCAATCTTTTGAAGGACGGCTTTGGTCACATCGACGGGCGACAGTTCCTTTCGGGCGTATCGCTTTGTCAGTTCCCCGGCAGGAAGATAGCACAATTTTTCTGAATCATTCATTTCTCACTCCGATCGTTGATAAGACATATTCCAGCCGGGGATAGAGCCAAACTATCAGTTACAGGCAGAACGGTTTGAGACTCTGTTTGAAAACCTCGACGAATTCACGTGTGGCAATTGAGCGGGGCATATAGGCCGGATAGAGGATATTGATATGAAACGGGATAGCGGGCTCAAAAGGCCGGATGACCAGTCCCTGTTTTTCGTATTCGCGTGCATCAATCTCGCTGACAATGGATACCCCAAAACCTTCAACAACCATGATACAGGCCGAGGCAAACAGCCGTGTTTCAACGACACTGTTAAATTCTGCTCCGGCGGAATTGAAGGCCTTTCGAATAGACGTATAGGTGATCTGGTTACGGTTACCGTGGATTATCGGCAGACGGTCCAGATCTTTTGGTGTCACAACTGTTTTTGTTGCCAGCGGATGCCCCCGCGGAGCAACAAAAACGGTGCGAACATGAATGGGTTCGGATTCGATCGATGGGGTTTCTTCGAACATATCCGAGATGCCGACATTGAATTGCTGGGCCGAAATCCATTCCTGAATTTTTTCTGGCGTGCGGGGTTCAAAGGTCAGGGCCAAGCCCGGTCTTTCTTTTAAAAAACCTGCCAACACCCTTGGCAGCAGCGATGTCGCAAAACCAGGCAGACAGGCTACCCTCAAGTGACCAGCCTTTTTATCCTGGATGTCTTCCATCAGTCGCGAAATATGATTCAGGTTGGCCAACGCCTTCTCAACTTCATCGAAAATAATACGCGCTTCCGGAGTTGGGCGCAAACGTCCCGCCAGACGCTGAAACAGGGGAAAACCGAGGGTTTCTTCCAAACTGCCGATCAATCGGCTGACAGCCGGCTGGGAAATTTCCAGGTTTTTGGCAGCTTTCGTGATGTTGCCGTTTACAATTACAGCGTGAAAGGCCTCGAGTTGGCGAAGTGGAAGCGGTATTGGCTTAATCCTGCTTAAGATTTTGTCGTTTTTGTCTATAACACGATATTATATTTTTTGTAGAATTTTTTACTTTACATTATGCGGGTTATTTTCTTTAATAACAGCCAGGCTTGATTGACAGATTAATTTAGGGCCCCGCCTTCTATCAAATATGTGGACTAGTCATTCTTGCACATGCTATCAAATACGCTTGAAGAGGCGATGACTTCATAGATGGTCGGAAATTAGAGCGGCCAGATTTTTACCAGGGAGATAATCATGAGTTACAAAAAAAATATCGTCGGTACCGCTGTTGCAACAATGCTTGCAACCGGACTGGCATCCAGTGCATTTGCAGCCGCTGAAATCCAGTGGTGGCACGCCATGGGCGGTGTCAATGGTGAGCGGGTCAACAAAATTGCGGCTGATTTCAATGCAACCCAGAGCGATTACAAGGTAGTGCCGGTCTACAAGGGTAACTATACTGAAACCATGACTGCCGCAGTTGCTGCATTTCGCGCCAAAAAACAGCCTCATATTGTGCAGGTGTTTGAGGTTGGTACAGCGACCATGATGGCCGCCAAGGGTGCCGTTTATCCTATCGAGGATGTGATGACGGACGCGGGTGAGGCGTTTGACAAAGCCGCCTATGTACCCGGTGTGATTTCCTATTATCAGGCCTCTGACGGTAAACTGCTTTCCATGCCGTTCAACTCCTCCACGCCTGTTCTCTGGTATAACAAAGATGCCTTCAAGAAGGCTGGCATCGACAAAGTGCCTGCCACATGGGACGAAATGGATGCGGCGGCTGACAAGCTTCTCGCTTCGGGCATGAAATGTGGCTATTCTTTTGGTTGGCAATCCTGGGTGATGGTTGAAAACTATTCGACATGGCACAATCAGGCAATCGGCACCAGGGAAAACGGCTTTGCCGGTACAGATACTGAATTTACTTTCAATACAGACGGTTTGAAAAACCGTATTGCCAAAATCGCTGCCGGACAAAAAAGCGGCAGGTTTGTCTATGGCGGACGTCGTGGTGATTCACTGCCGAGCTTCACCAATGGCGATTGCGGTATGTGGATGAATTCATCTGCCTATTATGGCTCGATCAAGAAGCAGGCCAAATTTGACTATGGTCAGGCCATGTTGCCACTTGATACCGATGTTGCTGGCAAACCGCAAAACTCGATCATTGGCGGTGCGACGCTTTGGGTTCTCAAGGGCCACGATCAGGGTGACTACACGGGTGTTGCCAAGTTCATGACATATCTTTCAACCGCACCTGTCCAGGCCTGGTGGCATCAGGAAACCGGTTATGTCGGGATTACCATGGCGGCAACCAAACTCTCTGAAGAACAGGGTTTTTACAAGGCTAACCCAGGTACAGATACGGCGGCCAAACAGCTTAGCCTGAATCCACCAACACCAAATTCCAGAGGCCTGCGATTTGGCAGTTTCGTCCAGATTCGTGACATCATCAATGAAGAGATGGAAGCAATCTGGGCCGGCTCAAAAACCGCATCGGACGGACTTGATACCGCAGTGGAACGTGGCAACAAACTGCTTCGCAAATTCGAGAAAGTGAACTAGTCTCAAACTCGAAATCAGTTCTGAACCTCCGCTTTCGGGCGGGGGTTTGTCAGCGGGAGATTCATGCTTAAACGCGTTCATTTTGGCCCGTCCTTGTTGCCCTTTTTGCTTGTTGCACCGCAGATTCTCATCACTCTGGTGTTTTTCATGTGGCCTGCCGGCCAGGCAATTTTCCAGTCGTTTCTGGTTGAAGATGCTTTTGGCCTTTCCACTGAATTTGTCTGGCTCGACAATTTCAGGGAACTGCTCGATGATGAGCACTATCTGGCTTCGTTTTCCCGCACTGCATTCTTTTCCCTGCTGGTGGCATTCTCCTCGCTGTCAATTGCCCTGGTTCTGGCCGGCATGGCTGACAGGGTGGTCAAGTTTGCTACCACCTATCGAACCCTGCTGATCTGGCCCTACGCGGTAGCGCCTGTTCTTGCCGGTGCGTTGTGGGTTTTCATGTTCGATCCAACGCTTGGCATCGTTGCCTACACCCTGGATATGTTCGGCTATAACTGGAACCACAAACTGAATGGCGGCGAGGCGATGGCGCTGGTTATTATGGCCGCCACCTGGAAACAGATCAGCTATAATTTCCTGTTCTTTCTGGCAGCAATGCAGTCAATCCCCAAATCACTGCTGGAAGCAGCGGCTATTGATGGGGCAGGTCCGGCGCGACGTTTCTGGACGATCATTTTTCCATTGATTACGCCGACTACATTTTTCCTGCTGGTGGTCAATATTGTCTACGCATTTTTTGAAACATTCGGCATTATTCATGCGGTTACCGAAGGTGGACCTGCTGGTGCCACGACGATCCTTGTATACAAGGTCTACAATGACGGTTTCATCGGTCTTGATCTTGGCGGATCCGCTGCCCAGTCAGTGGTGCTGATGGCAATTGTCATCATCATTACGGTCATCCAGTTCCGCTATATTGAAAAGAAGGTGGATTACTGATGATCGAGAACCGCCCGATTGTAACCTTCATTTCCCATACGGTGATCATCATCGGCATTATCATTATTGCCTTTCCCGTATGGATTACCTTTGTTGCCGCCTCCCATGATGCGCTGCGCATGACACAGGCACCGTTGCCATTGTGGCCGGGAGGACATTTCTTTTCAAATCTCAAAGAGGCATTGTTTGTCGGACTTGAGGTGGCCGGTGCCAGCCAGCCCGCCGGCCTGATGTTATTGAATTCATTAGTCATGGCAATGGTAATCGCAGTCGGAAAAATTGCTATTTCACTGCTTTCGGCCTTTGCCATTGTCTATTTCCGCTTTCCCTTCCGAATGGGTTTCTTCTGGATGATATTCATCACGTTGATGCTGCCGGTGGAAGTGCGCATCCTGCCGACTTTCAAGGTGGTGGCTGATCTGGGCATGCTGAATTCCTATGCGGGATTGACCTTGCCGCTGATTGCCAGTGCCACCGCGACCTTCATGTTCCGGCAGGTGTTTTTAACCATTCCCGATGAACTGCTGGAGGCGGCGCGCATAGATGGTGCCGGTCCAATGCGGTTTTTCTTCGATATCCTGTTGCCGATGTCACGCACCAATATAGCCGCGCTTTTTGTCATTCTGTTTATTTTTGGCTGGAACCAGTATTTGTGGCCACTGCTGATCACCACGGATGCATCAATGACAACCGTTGTCATGGGTATCAAGCAGATGCTCGAAGCCGGTGAGCAATTGTTGGCCTGGAACAAAATCATGATGACCACGTTGATTGCCATGGTCCCGCCGATCATCGTCGTGGTCGGTATGCAGAAGATGTTTGTCAAGGGTCTGACAGAAACAGATAAGTAGGTAAGGAAGTAATATGGCTGGCGTCAATATCAGGAATGTGAGGAAATCCTACGGTTCTGCTGAAATACTGCATGGCATAGATGTGGATATTGAGGACGGTGAATTTATCGTTATGGTCGGACCATCAGGCTGTGGAAAATCCACCTTGCTGCGCATGGTGGCGGGGCTGGAATCCATTACCTCTGGAGAAATTGCTATTGATGGCCGCGTCGTTAACGAGGTGGAACCCAAAGACCGCGATATCGCCATGGTTTTCCAGAATTACGCACTTTATCCCCATATGAGTGTCTATAACAACATGGCTTATGGGTTGAAGCTGATGAAGCTGTCAAAAGAGGAAATTAAGACCCGTGTAGACAAGGCTGCGGCAATGTTGCAGCTGGAGGAATATCTGGCCCGGCGGCCGCGCGAACTTTCCGGCGGACAGCGTCAGCGCGTTGCCATGGGCAGGGCAATCGTGCGCGAACCGGCCGTGTTTCTGTTCGATGAACCCTTGTCCAATCTGGATGCCAAGCTTCGAAGCCAGATGCGAATGGAAATTCGCAAATTACAGCGAAATCTGGATGTCACCGCGATTTATGTGACCCATGATCAGGTCGAGGCAATGACCATGGCCGATCGTATTGTTGTATTAAATGATGGATATGTGGAACAGATCGGAACACCTTCGCAAATCTACCATTCACCCCAAAGTACTTTTGTCGCAAGTTTTATGGGGGCACCACCGATGAATTTGGTTAAATGTACCAGCGCTGGAAACGGGAAACTTGCAATTGATGGCTTGGGTGAAATAAAAATTCCGGTAAAAACACCACATATAGGCCCCTGTTTGCTGGGAATGCGGCCTGAAAGCGTTACTATTCAGGAAAAAAGTACAGCGGGCAGTTATCCGCTGGAACTGGAGTTGGTGGAAGAGCTTGGTGCGGGCAGAATATTGCACACCAGACTGGGCAGTGAAGATTTCACCGTCTATATGCCCCATACGGAAGAATTACCCGCCAATAACCTGTTCGTAAAATTCCCGAAATCGGCAATTCACCTGTTTGACCCCGACAGTGGCGGAAGAATTCAATAAATCCGGGTAGAAAGGACTGTTACGAAAAATGCGTTGGCTGTTCTTGTCTGCATTTGTTTTGTTTTGGAGCCACGAGATGAATGGATTGGCAAACGCCTTCGACTCCCAGGGCCATCGTGGCGCACGGGGCCTGATACCGGAAAATACACTTGCGTCTTTTGCAAAGGCATTATCAATCGGGGTCGACACCCTTGAGCTGGATGTCGGGGTGACCAGCGATGGGGAAATTGTTGTAATACATGATCCTCGACTGAAACCGGAAACGACCCGCGGTGAAAATGGAGAGTGGTTAAGCAAAATTGGGCCCCCTATTCGTAATCTGATGCTTGCGGAATTGCGAAAATACGATGTCGGGCGGCTTAAGCCTGCAACCCGCTATCAAAGCCGTTTCCCGGAACAGATAGCGGTTGACGGTGCGGGCATCCCGACCCTGGAACAAGTATTTGACCTCATTGACTGCTCAGGCAACAGGCAGGTCAGGCTGAACATTGAGACCAAACTCAAACCCACTGAATCCGAACTTTACATGCAACCGAAGGAATTCGCCTCAGCCCTGCTGAAAGTCATCGCCAAACACGGATTTCAGGAGCGTGTTACCATCCAGTCCTTCGATTGGCGTACCTTGCGGGAAGCTCAACTCCAGGCACCGCAAATACCGACATCATATCTGACGGCCCAACAGCGCTGGCTGGACAATATTCAGGCTGGAAAACAGGGCTCCTCAGCCTGGACTGCGGGTTATGACATTGACAGCTTTGATGGCACACCCGAAATGGTAAAGGCGGCCGGTGGCCACATCTGGTCTCCATATTATCGCGAATTGTCGCCGCAGGATCTTCGCAAGGCACATGCCCTGGGGCTTAAGGTTACGGTATGGACAGTTAACGATACGGATAGCATGGAGGACCTGATTAACATGGGAGTTGATGGAATTATCACTGATTATCCAGACCGCTTGCGGCAGGTTGTTGAAAAGCTCGGTATGAGAAAGCCTGCGCCGACACCTGTTTCAAATTTGAGCTGCCTTCCTCGGGAATAGTATGAAGATTATTCAAATAACAGATAACCACCTTGGCGCACCCGACGAGCGAATTGGTGGACTTTCACCGATCAACCGGTTGGAAAAATGCGTTGAGGATATCAACTCCAGCCATTCCGATGCGGCGTTCTGTGTATTTACAGGCGATATCACCGATGCCGGTAAGCCTGAAGCCTATCAGGCATTTGCAAAGATTCTGGATACCATGACACCGCCCAAATTTCTGTTAGTGGGAAACCACGACCATCGCGAGCAAATGTGTTCTGTCTTTCCCGAACTCGACAGGGACGAGAACGGCTTCATACAAGGATATCTGAGAAGAGATGAGGGAGATTTCCTGTTCCTCGATACACTGGATCCCGGATACCATTGGGGACGTTATTGTGAACCGCGCCGCCGCTGGCTGTCAAACCGGCTGAAGGAAGCCGGGGACCGTCCGGTCTATCTGTTCATGCATCATCCGCCGTTTGATGTTGGCCTTCCCAGCCTCGATATCCTGGGGCTTCAGGATAAAGAGGCCTTCGCCGATATCCTGTCCTGCCACAAGAATATCCGCCACCTGTTCTTCGGCCATGTTCACAGACCCATCGCCGGTAGTTGGCTTGGTATTCCCTTTACCACCATGAAGGGTACCAACCACGCTGTCGCATTTGATTTCTCCGCCCCGGGATATGTTCCCTATAGCCACGAATCACCGACTTATGCTGTAATTTTGATAGATCACAGCAGGGTATTGGTGCACTTCCACGATTACCTTGATCAGTCAAAAATTGTCATCAATGACGATGGTGACCGTGTTTTCGCGCTCACTGGCAAGAAAATCTGACAGGGCACCACATGACCGCAATATCCTGGAGCTACCACAATCCCACACGCATCACCTTCGGGGCCGGTTCCATTGCCAGGATTGGGGAGCTGGTGGCAGGTCGCCCCTATGTCCTGGTGACCTACGGACAGCCGGTTTTTGCGGAAATAGCCGGTCGAATCGCCCGGATATCGCCAAAGCCGCTGACGATTATTGACAATATCGACACTAATCCCGATTTTCAGGATCTCACAAGTGCCTGCCATTCATTTTTGAAAAATGGCGCAAATGCCGAAGTAATTGTCGCCCTGGGAGGCGGTTCTGTCATCGACACCGCGAAAGTGCTGGCGGCAGCGGACGGAGATTTTCAAAATGTTCAGCGTTTTTTGCAAACCGGTGAGAACCGCAATGAGATGAATTGTCGTCCTGTAATCGCCATCCCGACAACAGCGGGAACCGGCAGTGAAGTAACCCCATGGGCGACGGTCTGGGACAGTCAGGCAAAAACCAAATATTCTCTCAATCTGCCGGAACTTTTTCCCGAACATGCCCTGATTGATCCCAATCTCATGCTGGGGTTGCCACGCCAATTGACCATCAGTACCGGCCTTGATGCACTTTCCCATGCCCTGGAAAGTATCTGGAACGTCAATGCAAATCCGGTTTCCACCGCTTTCGCCATCAACGCTGCAACTCAGGTCTTTGAGACATTGCCGGCACTGGCTGGTGATCTTGGCAGTCTGGAACTGCGAACCCTTATGGCAAGTGCGGCCTTGTATTCCGGACTGGCTTTTTCCAACACCAAGACGGCGCTGGCCCATTCGCTCTCATATCCTGTAACTCTCAACCACGGAATTCCCCATGGCATTGCCTGCTCGTTCAGCCTGCCAATGGTGATGCGCTGGATTGCCGGAGCCGACCAGGACTGCGATGCTGCGCTTGTACGCATTTTCGGCGATGATCTGATGGCCGGAGCAGATCGTCTTGATGCCTTTCTTCTCGAACTGGGTGTCGCGATCAAGCCCGGCGATTACGGTATTGGAAAGGACGAATGGCGAAATATTGTCAAATCTGCACTGGCTGGAGATCGCGGCAGGAATTTTCTTGGTGATAGTGAAACGGTATTTGCCGATTTATAGTATAGCAGAACACCTTTTTTTGCTCACGGCTATTCGGGCTTACGCCCGGCCTCCGCGAGGGCGGCGCACCGGCGCCGGTCGCTTTTCGCTCCTGATTGCATGATTATTTTAAAGGTGTTCTGCTATAGGATTGAGTTCACACGCCTAAAAAAAGCCTCCATCAGACCCACGCAAAGTTCGGCTGATCGAAATGGGCAACGCGTGTGGTTTTGCCGCGGATCGCCACTTCCCGGAACTGGAAAATAATGGAAGCGGTTGGAGAATACATCCGGTGCCCGAGTGTTGGAAATTCCGAACACAGCAGCGGTGCCCCGCCGTCGTCACCCTGTTCGAATACCGGTATGGCATCACTGTCCAGTTCCGAAAATGGAATACGAAAGACCTGCTCAACCTCATGTAATGAGGGAGTTACTGCCACATCGCCATCCACCCAAAACACAAATGGCGAAATGCGAAAGCCTGACCGCGTTGGATAATCATCGAGCACCCCCAGCAGATGAGTATCGTTGAGGCTGATACCCAACTCCTCGTCCAGTTCGCGCAAGGCAGTCTCGACCGCTGTTTCACCCTGATCAAGTTTGCCGCCAGGCAATGCATACTGGCCGGAATGTTGCTTGAGATGGGATGTGCGCAAGGTCAGCAGAATTGAGTGGCCATCAACATTTCTGCTGTCTGCCATGACAACAATGGCAACGGCAGCGTGGCGAAGTTCAGGGTCATCTATCTGGATGGTCTGAAAGCTGGCGAGGTTTTGTTTCATGCGCGCCAGTAATGCACTTGTACTTTCATCGTTCATGCCCGTTGCCCTCAGGTTCCTGCTTGATCAATCAGTTTCCGGGCTCTTGTCAAAAATTGCAAGTCGAAACCTGAATCCAGCCTCCCGGTTGGCAGATACTGCTAGAAAGCAGCCGCGTTAGGTGGGGTTCCCCAGACGTTCACGATACCGGGACAACACTGGCACACCTATATTTGATATGTATTCCCCCGTGCAGGAAGATTTTCCTTACTGCTCGGCGACCAATTTTTGTAACTCCGCCTTTATCAGATGTGGGACAAAAATGTAGGAATCTTCTCGCAAATGGCTTTTGACCAGACCGTCGAATATATCTCTTGAAAGGATAATCGGCAGATAGACGGACTGTTTTTGGGAAACAACCTGGTGTTCGGTCTCTAAATCCGAGATATCATATCCAACGGTAAGGTTTTCCTCTTTGGTCGGCTGATAACCCAGCAGCGAAAGTCTGCGGTAGAACTCCCCGGAGTATTTCTCCACTCCGTGATCTGAAGATCTGAACAGGATTTGTCGACCATCAGCAATTGAGATGATTTTCATGAGTGTAGTATCCGTCGGGTCCACCACAGTGATGTTATCGTATTTCTCCGCAATTGTTCGCAAACTTATCTCATCATCCTGTGAAATGATGCGTCCACTTTTTGAAGCTGTAACGAAATTGCTTTTTTGTTCTCTATCACCAACAATTATCAAGCGCTTATTTTCCAGACCTTTTTCATTTTCGTATGCCCTAATCCTTTGCACCGCAATATCGACGCGATGGGGCGCAGTATCAAAATCGTAAGGGCCAGGCAGAAAGAGATGCTCATCCATAACAGGAAATAGTACATACTCTCCAGCATCCTTAGAATTGTATAGCTCAAGCACCCGATATATTTCTTCCTCGCCCTCACTTGATGTATATTTTCCCCATAGATTTGTGTAATGCAACCTTCTGTCGGCTATGGTGGCGCCGAGCATCGGGTCATCAATGACAAGGCCCCTCGCGATCTGGTCACCATCTCCAACAAACAACAGCGAAAACCCCTGGGCAAAATTGTACCTTCCGATTCCCTCTAAAGCCATTTTTCCCAATTTGTCCTGGGCGTCTTTCACCTGATCCTTCCAGTTGTTCTTGTTAAGTTTTTTCCACAACTGGCGAACCCCGGCAACGCCAAATGCATAGATGATGATGTTGGGCATGTGATACATCAGATGTGTTTTCTTGACCGGCTTGCCCACCAGCCCCCAGACAAAATCAAGCGCTTTTGCTATCCTGTCTGAAAGTTCAAAATTACTTGGTAGAACCTCGATCAGGTAATCACGTACTTCGGGAAAGATAACGAGGACAGAAGCAAAGAAAAACGAAAGCGCTGCTGCACTCTTGATCATCATCTGACTAAATCTGGAAGATTCCTGAAACTTGAAATCGAGAAACGGATTGACAATATCAGCATCAATTCTTTCGTCGTTGTTGATTGCCTTTGCCACACTGATCAGTTTTTTTTTGGTGAGAATTTTCCCCATGTTTCAATCTCCAAATATATTCTTTGTAGATAATATGCATTTACTAAAAGGGCCTGTTAAAAAACAGCCCTCTATGCGATGATCCCCAACTGATCAACAAAGTCAGCCGCGGTCAAAGCGCACTAATGGAAAAGTGACTTGATGGTTCGGTAATACACGGTTGAAATGAACTTCGAGAGTCGTATCAACCCTCAGCAATCTTTTGCACGATCTAGACTTGCCGGTTCCAATATCGCGAATGACAAATTCGAAGATTTTCCAACCTTAATGAAACCTCTTTTTCATCAAAAAACTTTGGATCAAAATCTTCTCCAACCCATTCCATCGTAAGCGCCCCCATGGTCACTCATCCGCAATGTAATTCCAAGGCAGCAGTTCTTCAATTCGGTTGATCTTGTGATCTGTAATGCGGCTAAGAACATCTATCATCCAAGCCTGAGGATCAACACCATTGAGCTTGGCGGTTTCAATCAATGTGAAGGCAATTGCCATGGCTTTACCGGTTCCATTGCCGTCTGCAATGGCTTTGTTCGGCACAGGCCTCGCCCTCATGGGCTTCATAGGCTGGGAGCAGTCGTACCAAATCGGAACGTTCAGTCTATTGTGATGGAAAATGTATTGGAAGAATCCACCAGTTCAATTACGGCCCAATGAAAGGCAAATGGTGGTGGCCTCTGGAATGGTTGACTGACAATAATACTGGTGTGGTTGATAGGAAAAAACAGGCATTGGGAGTGATTAAAGCCAGGCACCAAAACGCAAAATGACTCGCCAGCGCAAACCAGTGGGTCACAACAAATTATGGACAACAAATCCAATTATAAACACGCATCCAACAATTCCATTCAGGAAGAATATTTTGATTCCCAATCTATTATAATAGTTTCCAATATTCATATATATTTCACGTTCGGATTTCTTCATCAAAAGTTTATCGGTAAATACTCTGAAATCTCCATTGAAATAGGTGTTTAAAATAGTGATTACGATGAACATCGTCATCCATATTACCATTCCATTGTCTTCAAATACTAATTCCAATACTGATCTCCATTCTGGGGAATAAGCCTGAAATAAATATATAAGAAAAATTTGCCAAATTACAGTACTGGCTCCTAATTCACATCAACCCGTCTCAATATTCGTCCCGGTAAATCCTGTTGAGATATAAGCGTTTTCTCAATGAGCACTAGCCAGCAATCCTCACCACATTATCAACTAATTCCCTATCCTCAATGATTTCCAGCAATCGTATTGCTCAGGCATCAAGGGCACGGCGCTTTTCGGGTAGGTATTAATTGCGGTCAAATAGGTATGGCGCTGCAAATAATTGGCAAGAACCATTAAAAATATCTGCACACTAAATCTAATAGTGGGAAAATGGTGGGAGCAAAATCCCGGTTGTATATTTAAATTCGTTTAATATCAATATGTTAGTCAAAAATAATGGTGCTGCCGGAGAGAATTGAACTCTCGGCCTCCCCCTTACCAAGGGGGTGCTCTACCCCTGAGCTACGGCAGCCGGGCATATTTCGATGCTGGCGAACCCTGTGCCACAGGCGGGCTGGATATTCAAGTGGCTTGTTGGCTAAAATGTCCGGGAAGCGAATTCTTTTGGCGGTAATTGCCTCTGGATATTATTTCCCGCACAATTGCCGCCCGGGAATTTTTCATTACAATGGAGCTGGCCGCTTGATCTATCAGCAACCGCAGCCATGCGCTTTATAGGAAAATCATCGATGGCGGATATGAAAAAACCAGACAAACCTCAAAATGATGAGAATAACTCACCTGAGTCTGATGCTGTTGAGGCTCCTGGTCGTGAAGACAGGCTGGCCCGCCAGTTACGTGACAATCTGGCCAAACGCAAAAAGCAATCCAGGGCAAGAAATACCAGGCCCAGAAAATTCAAGAACAATAGAGATTAGCCAGCCTCCATTACAATCAGACAGGATTGCCTTGAACCCGCCTTATGTTTGAGATAGGTCACAAACCATACTGTTTTCTTGCAAGTCCAACGGATCTGGTGAAGAAAATAAATCAGAACGGCAATCATTGGGCTGAATATTGATGGACAAGATACTGGTAAGTGGCGGCAATCGTCTTGAGGGAACAATTCCGATTTCAGGGGCAAAAAATGCGGCATTGCCGTTGATGATCGCCTCGCTGCTGACCGAGGGGACACTGGTACTGCAGAATGTTCCGCATCTGGCCGATATTGAATCCCTGAAGAGAATTCTGACCAACCACGGGGTTGATTACCGGGTTGAGGGAAAACGCCGCGGCCAGGGGGGCAATGGCGGCAAAACCATTCATTTTTCCACCCCGGAAATCGTTGATACCACCGCACCTTATGATCTGGTGTCACGCATGCGGGCCAGTTTCTGGGTCATCGGGCCGCTGCTTGCCCGCATGGGAGAAGCCAGGGTATCGCTTCCCGGAGGTTGTGCGATCGGTACCAGGCCGGTTGATCTTTTTCTTGAAAGCCTCTCGGCCATGGGCGCCGGGCTGGAGGTTGAGGGCGGTTATGTTATTGCCTCCGCCGGTTCCGGCCTGACAGGTAATCGATACAAATTTCCAAAAGTATCAGTTGGCGCGACCCATGTGGCAATGATGGCGGCAACCCTGGCCAAAGGCGAGACGGTTCTTCAAAATGCCGCGCGTGAACCCGAAGTCATTGATCTGGCCAGATGCCTGAAGGCCATGGGGGCGAAAATCGAGGGTGAAGACAGTGGCACGATATATATTCAGGGCGTGGATGAATTGCATGGCGCAACGCATCGGGTTTTACCCGATCGTATTGAAACCGGCACTTATGCAATTGCCACGGCAATGACCGGCGGCAATGTGCTGCTGGAAGGAGCGCAGGATAATCTGCTGGAAACAGCATTGGACGCGATACGCCAAACCGGCACGCGGGTTGAAAATGAAAATGGCGGTATTCGTATTTCGCGTGGCAATGAACCAATTATGCCGGTTGATATCACAACCGAGCCGTTTCCCGGTTTCCCAACTGATTTGCAAGCACAGTTCATGGCGCTGATGACAAAGGCAAAGGGTCGTTCGTGTATCAGCGAAACGATATTCGAAAATCGTTTCATGCATGTACAGGAACTTGCCCGGTTGGGGGCCGATATCCACCTTGATGGCCAGTCAGCCATTGTTGAAGGGGTTGATCATCTGACCGGCGCACCGGTGATGGCAACGGATTTACGCGCCTCGGTGTCCCTGGTTATTGCCGGTCTGGCTGCTGAAGGGCAGACCGAAATTTCCCGGGTCTATCATCTGGACCGCGGATTTGAAAATCTCGAGGAGAAATTCTCTCGCTGTGGTGCCAGTGTATCAAGGGTATCAGAATAAACCGTAAACGCCCTGGATTTTTCAGCTTGGCAGTGAAATCTGACTGGCAAAGGTGCCTCATCACGAAGAACAGCATGGCTTTCCATGCAATTGCGGTTGCACCCTTTGGCAATTGGGATTATCACACGTTAAAAGATTAAGATACTATATCAGGTTTTGAAAGCCTGGCACAGCCCATTGGCGGGCATCATACGGGTTGGGCATGGAAAGATTGAAACTGATAGCATTGGACAAAGAGGATCTGGGAATTCTTTCCACCTATTGTCAGGATGCAGTGGCCAAGATTGGTGATCTTCAATACCTGCCGGCGCAAAGACGGTTTGTGGTAGTGATGAACCGGTATGTCTGGGAGGTTGACGGGAAGAATCGCACGCCTGAGCGCCGGCGTTCTGTGTTGCATTTTAACCAGATAGACAGTGTCAAAATTGCCAGCATCGACCAACAAAAGCGGGATGAGGTTTTGTCCCTGCTGGCGGTAACGTTTGAGCCCGAGGAGCTTCCGGCTGGCAAACTGCATCTGGTATTTTCCGGTGGAGCAACCATACGGATGGAAGTTGAGTGCATTGAGGTGCAGTTGAGTGATATGGATGCTGCCTGGAAAGCAAAATCACAACCAGCCCATGATATGGATTGACAGTAATAACGACCCTAAAGGTGCAAATTGCCAGTTCGACTAACTACCAGTGATACCAGATTCAAATCACAGTTTGAGCAACTTCTCGCTGCCAAGCGGGAGGTTTCAACGGATATTGGTGAAGCAGTAGCTGCTATTGTTGACAAGGTTCGTATTGATGGTGATGCCGCACTGGTCGACTACACAAACCAGTTTGACCGTACGCAAATAAGTTGCGGGCAATTACGGATATCCTCAGATGACATTGTTGGTGCATTTGACAAAATTGATGAAAAGACACTTGCTGCACTGGAATTGGCAAGAGACCGCATCTATTCTCATCATGCCCGTCAAAAGCCGGAAGATGATCGTTATACCGATGCAATTGGCGTGGAATTGGGTACCCGCTGGACGGCAATACAATCGGTGGGCCTGTATGTTCCAGGTGGAACCGCCAGCTATCCAAGTTCTGTACTGATGAACGCGATTCCTGCCAGGGTCGCTGGCGTTGGCCGGCTGGCGATGGTTGTTCCAACGCCTGATGGTATTGTCAATCCGTTGGTTCTGGCAGCTGCAAGACTTGCCGGTGTTGATGAAATCTATCGTATCGGTGGTGCCCAGGCGATTGCTGCACTGGCCTACGGAACCGCCACCATTCCACCCGTTGCCAAAATTGTCGGTCCAGGCAATGCCTGGGTGACTGCTGCAAAAAAGCAGGTATTTGGCACCGTTGGAATTGACATGATCGCCGGACCTTCGGAAATTCTTGTTGTTGCCGATAAAAATAGTAATCCGGACTGGATAGCAATAGATCTATTGGCCCAGGCTGAACATGATCAATCGGCTCAATCGATATTGATTACCGATGATGCAAATTTTGCCGATCAGGTTGCAACCTCTCTCGATCAGCAACTGAGAACACTGCCGCGCGCATCAATTGCCGGTGCATCCTGGCGGGACTTCGGCGCAATTATTATCGTTGATCGCCTGGAGAACTCTGTTCCCCTGATTGATGCAATTGCCCCCGAACATCTGGAAATCGCCACAGATAATCCGGACGCACTTTTAGAGCGCATCACCAATGCCGGAGCGGTTTTTCTCGGCCCGCACACTCCCGAAGCGGTTGGCGATTATGTCGCCGGCTCAAATCATGTATTACCAACAGCGCGTTCGGCCCGTTTTTCATCAGGCCTGTCCGTTCTGGACTATATGAAACGTACTTCAATTATAAAATGCGGGCCGGAACAATTGTCTGAAATTGGACCGGC
The DNA here is from genome assembly GCA_024225445.1 of Hyphomicrobiales bacterium. Taxonomy (GTDB): domain Bacteria; phylum Pseudomonadota; class Alphaproteobacteria; order Rhizobiales; family Rhizobiaceae; genus JAAEMP01. The sequence goes on from JAAEMP010000140.1 coordinate 27,471, forward strand.
TGCCATAGCACTTGCCGAGGTGGAGGGATTACAGGCACATGGTCGATCAATCTCAATGCGAATTAATCAACGGAGTTGATCGGTGCCCAGGGATATGAACAACGATACTGGCGCTGGCGGACATGTTGAAGGTGACATGGATAACCGGTTGATCGACGTGGTTCTGGACGATGCCTCAATTGGTCGGGCCACACCGGATGTGGAACATGAACGGGCGGTAGCGATATTTGATCTGATCGAGGAGAACAGTTTTCTGCCTGTCGGGGATACCGGTGGCCCCTATAAATTGATCATTGCACTGGTTGAATCGCGTCTGGCATTTCGGATTATGCGAGAGAATGGTGAGGATGTTGTCACCCATCTGCTGTCGCTGACACCGTTCAAGCGGATAATCAAAGATTATTTCATGATTTGCGAAAGTTATTATGATGCCATTCGAACCTCTTCACCCAGCCAGATTGAAGCAATTGATATGGGTCGCAGGGGGTTGCATAATGAGGGTTCGGAAACCTTGCGTGAGCGGCTTTCAGGAAAAATTGAAATAGATTTTGACACTGCGAGAAGGCTCTTTACCCTGGTTTGTGTATTGCACTGGCGGGGCTAGAGGCTTTCATGGTTATATTGAATCGTTTGACCGATTTTTGGCGCTCGCTGGACTGCGTTACGTTTCGCTTGTGGTCAACCAGACCACGGCGCAAAACCTGCCTTGCCAGTAAACGCCAAAAATCGGTCAAACGATTCAATATAAACATGAAAGCCCCTAGGTCATAGACCCATAAACAGGATCGAAATGGTATGAATCAATCTGTTCGGATACAAGGCGCAAGTTCGTGGA
>JAAEMP010000141.1 GCA_024225445.1 Hyphomicrobiales bacterium
CGCGCTGATAACCCCCAACAATGCCGGTGACGTCACCGTCGATGTTCCGGCCAATGTGGCAATTGATGTCGCCTCCAATGGCAACACCACTGCGCCGGATGTCACAGCAACACTTGATAATAGTGCACCCACCGTTACGATTTTGAACGCGCCAACATCATTGTCAGGCGGCACCTCGTTCAACGTGACATTCGAGTTCTCAGAGGACGTTACCGGATTCGTACTTGGCGATATTACGGTTGGTAACGGGACAGCATCCAATTTTGTCGACGTTGACGGTAATACTTATACCGCCGATATCACCCCAACAGGAGCAGGAGATGTGACCATTGATGTGACTGCCGGTGTGGCGCAGGATACTGCCACCAATCCCAACACAGCCGCGCCAACTGTGACCGTCACCATTACAATTGTTGAAGACACACAGAAAGTAATTGCCAACTTCATCACCAATCGCGCCAGGCATATCCTGAATAATCAGCCAGATCTGATCAGTTTTCTCAATGGCACCAATACGGCTGGCGGCGGACCGCTGGGTAATCTTAATCTCACCGCCAATGCATCTAATATGAACCTGGCATTTTCTTCCAGTCTGAGCCGGATGCAACGCATAGCCCAGCAGCGGATCAACCGCGCCTTTGATAACGATGGTAGCGCCAATCCTGCTGCGGAAAAGCAAAAAGCCACTGATGAGCCTCAAACCATGGCCTATGAGGCGGACTGGTTGAATAAGAGCTCGAGCGGTAGTGCTGAAGAGAAGTTAAAGGCTTACAGTAAAGATGATGAAGAGACCTATGCATTGGAAGGCATCAATGGATTTGATGTGTGGACTGAAGTTCATGGCTCCAGATCAGTCTCGGGCACTGCAGAATCCAGTCTTTGGGTTGGCTATGTAGGTGCACACAAACTCATTAACCCCGATTTGCTGATTGGCGGATTGCTGCAACTTGACTGGGCAGATGAAACCAATTCATCTGTCAACAGTTCTGCCGACGGGTTCGGCTGGATGATAGGGCCGTATATCGCAGGCCGCATCCCTGGCCAAAACCTCTCCTATGAGGCAAGGGCCAGCTGGGGTCGTTCCAGCAATGATGTTTCACCGATTGGTACCTACACTGACGGGTTTGGCACAACACGCTGGATGGCCAGCGGCAAGATTGCCGGCAACTACCGCATTGATGATCTGAGTATCAATCCGTTTATCAGTGCTGCGTGGTATGAAGAGAACCAGGAGAACTATACCGACAATCTGGGTAACTCAATCCCCGAGCAGACGGTATCCTTGGGCGAGATCAGGTTCGGGCCTAAATTGATGCGTGAAATTGCGCTTGAAAATGGTGGCGAGATCAGTTCGAGTTTTGGTGTCTCGGGCGTGTGGAACTTCGGAATATCCGACAATGCAGCCTCACAGGGCAACGCATTGGGTGATGAACAACTAAGAGCACGCTTTGAAGCCGGTATCACAGCGACCAATACTGATGGATGGCAGCTGATTATCGCCGGGTACTATGACGGTGTCGGCGCAGACGACTATTATGCTTACGGCGGTAATGCCAGACTGGTGATACCGCTGCCCTAGCTCATAGACCGGTTCAATGTAACCATGAAACGGGCCAGAGAGAAAAGCAGTAAATTCAGGCAAACCGCTGGAATGGAAAAAAGTGTGCGCGTATTTCGCTTATATCTATCCCACCAACGACCAAACTGCACAGGCTTGCTCAGGGTTCAAGCAGCCGTTCGAATATCAATCGCAAAATGATTTTACTCACGCTTTTGCATATTAGCGTGACCATCTCCCCTGCCTTATCTCAATGATATAAAGCCACTTTCATATAACCCACCTTGCATATGCCACGCTATTGTTTGGAATGCGGCTAATAGCAGGGTAATAATGCCATGAAACAAAATTGGCCTTTGCACGTCAAATAGGCTGCACATCGTCTAGATCGTTATCGTCCAGAGGACTTTGGGGAGGTCTTGTCACTTTGTCCATCTCTCTAGCTGGGCTTGGGTGTTTTTCCTCTGGGTTGCTATCCCTAAATATTTCCTCCCTATTTGAAACTGACGTCGGTTCATCTCCCAAATTGACATTTTCAGTTAGCTGCAATTCAGGATCAATCGAAGAGGTGCCCTCACTTTGTTGATAACGGAGTTCCATTTCTTTCTTGAGAGCGTCTTTATCAGTGCGGAAATCAAACGCGGCCAAACCGTGTTCGGGCGCACGAACTGGTATGAAACCAGTATTTCGATGATGTAAGCCAAACGAATATTGAGGCAGGTCGAGAATTTCATTTGCCTTCACCCGCATCGATTTTCCTATCGTTCGAGCGTCCTACTCATATGAGGTGGTTACTAATTTTGTGGCCGTGTTGCCGATCACCGTTGCCGGATCGAGCCCACTCTTAC
>JAAEMP010000142.1 GCA_024225445.1 Hyphomicrobiales bacterium
ATCCGGTGGCCAATTATGACTGGCTGCCGATGGTGAAAAAACTTCGTGGAAAACCGGCAGCCATCCTGAAAACTGACAACTATCCCCTGCTGGTCACTTTCACTGATATCAATGACCCGGCCAGCGTCAAACGGGTTGATCCGTATGATCTGGAGAAACACTTCGGCACAGGCGTGAAGCTGAAGGCGGTGACACTGGAGATTACCGGGGAGCCGGTGACGAAGGGTGAGGTGGAGAAGGTGCTGGGGTGGTTCTATGAAGTGAATCGAATGGTGCCCCGGGAAAAAATAAAAGAATACAAAATCGGTGAACCTATCCCGGGCCTCAATGATTTTATTGATTGGAAGACCCAGCGAATAGTTAGAAAAAAGAGGAATAAAAAATGAGCGTATCAAACGAACTAATGTACGCCATTCTTGCGATGGATGCATACAATCAGGGATACGAAACGGGGATTGAACACGACGAAAGTACAATTGGTACTGCAACAATAGCTCCGAGAAAGGAACACACTTCAGACATTGAATACCAAGATTGGAAGGACGTCGATTTCTACGCCGCTGCCTATAGCTATAACGGCCGGACGGTTATTTCCTACCGGGGGACCGATGACCCTCTGCCGGACGTCAATTACGGTTATTCCCTCGGCATGGGTCTGCCAGGAGGTGCTCAGGATACAATGGCGCTTCAATTTTACAAGCAGGTGGCAGGTAAGGAGTCGATGGGTGAAGACCCCAGAGAATCAAATATTGGTGCTGAAATTACGGGGACAGCAACCGAAATCACCTGATTTTTTGTGATTTGGGCGCACGGTTGCCGCGTTGGGTGCCGTGATGAGGCAGACCAGAAACAACAAGACGGGTAATTCGAGCCGCGGGATTACGATATCGTCGTTGTTGGTTATTTGTAATAATTTCGGTTACCGTCACCATATTCCACAGTAAACTGGAGCGTAAATTTGGCCTTCTGGCCGATAACCCGGCTATGGCGCGTGAACGCATGGAAATTGATCCTCCCGTTCCGTGTTCATCCGCTCGGCTAACATCTGATTGTCTATCTGGCTGATGATGCTGGCGACATTCTGATTGTTCGTGTTCGCCATTCCCATGAAGA
>JAAEMP010000143.1 GCA_024225445.1 Hyphomicrobiales bacterium
ACCTGGATGGCCGGGGCACTGTCTATGTGCTGAATGCGTCGATGGGAAATAATAAACGCCCAAATATAGGTTATTGGCCCTATTTAATCCTCAGCACATTTGGCATGAAGGGCAATGGCCAGCTTAAGGATTTCCCCAGGCTGAGATCGGCCCAGGGGCGTTATCCAGTCGAGCCGCTGATCGGTGGCCGTCCGCAATTGCCGCTGATTGTGGCTTTCCGGGACGAGACGAAGCGGGAGACGATGTTTGAGGTCAAGCCGGGAGACTTTGCCGGAGTTTTTGGCTCCGATGTGCGTTTTGCCGGGCTGTGGTTTGAGTTCACAGATGATTCGGAGACCAATGCCATCATCGAGCGATTGCCGCTGATGATGGGAAAGGTCAATCCAAGCTACCGGAAAGCATTTCCGGTCCGGGATAGGAATGGGAAACGAATACCCTCAGTTGACCACGCATTCCCGCAAAAACTAGGCAAGACTGCATTCCTCAAAAGGACGTATTGATTATGGCTGTTTCAAAACAAGATGTTCTCTATGCGCTTTTGGCGCTTGATGCCTATAACCGGCATGAAAATCCAGAGAAAAGGAAGATGTCTGATGTTGATGGTAAACAACTCAGCAGCCAGATTGGCACAGCTGTTTTCCAGGACTCCTCCGACGGTATGGAAAATGACGGTGATGCCTGCAGCGCCATCTGATCTCACGAAATACACTTCGCCAGTTTCGCGATGCTGCGACGTCGCAATGGTGTGCT
>JAAEMP010000144.1 GCA_024225445.1 Hyphomicrobiales bacterium
ACCAGTCACATACCTGTGTCCGATATTTGCGAGGACTGTCATGTCTCGACCAGCTGGGACAGTGTGCGGTTTGATCATTCTGCAGTCACCGGAACCTGCATCAGTTGTCACAACAGCCGCACAGCGACCGGCAAACCCACCAGTCACATACCTGTGTCCGATATTTGCGAGGACTGTCATGTCTCGACCAGCTGGTCCAGCGTGCGGTTTGACCATTCGGCAGTAAACGGAACCTGTATCAGTTGTCACAACAGTCGCACAGCGACCGGCAAACCCACCAGTCACATACCCGTATCCGATATTTGCGAGGACTGTCATGTCTCGACCAGCTGGGACAGCGTTCGATTTGATCATTCTGCTGTATCCGGAACCTGTGCAAGCTGTCATGACGGTCGCATTGCAACCGGCAAACCTGCAAATCATATCGCCGCGACAAATACATGCGATGACTGTCATGTCTCAACCAGTTGGGACAGCGTTCGATTTGATCATTCTGCCGTAACCGGAACCTGCGCAAGCTGTCATGACGGTCGCATTTCAACCGGCAAACCTGCAAATCATATTGCCTCGACCAATACATGCGATGACTGTCATGTCTCAACCAGCTGGGACAGCGTTCGATTTGATCATTCTGCTGTATCCAGAACCTGTGCAAGCTGTCATGACGGTCGCATTTCAACCGGCAAACCTGCAAATCATATCGCCTCGACCAATACATGCGATGACTGTCATGTCTCGACCAGCTGGACCAGCGTACGGTTTGACCACTCCGCAGTGACCGGTTCCTGTTCAAGTTGTCACAATGACCGCGTAGCGACTGGCAAACCCAGAGACCATTTTGTCACCAATCGGCAATGTGATCTTTGCCATCGCATCACGAGTTTTAGCCAAGCTAATTATCAACATTCAGGTGGTGGTTTCCCCTCAGGCCATTCCAGCAGTATGGATTGTACCGACTGTCATCGAGCCAACACCGAGATCTCCGCGTGGACCCAGCCAGCATATAAACCAGATTGTGCCGGTTGTCATGAACGCGATTTCAAAACGGGTCCGCATAAAAAATACGACAATGTTCTGTACAGGGTTGGCGAACTGCGAGATTGCGCGGGAGCGTGCCATGTCTACGAGGATGCTTCGATGACCACAATTAAAAAAAGACGCCAGGGCGAACACCGCGCGAGCAGGAGGGAATGGTAAATGAAAATATCAGGGCGTTATTCATACCTGCCTTTGGCACTGGGCCTGATCGTTACAGTTGCTATTCCTGCTGGGATTGGTTTGTCTGAACCGGTGCTGAATCAGGTACTATCCACAGCTACCATCACTGCAGCGGGAAGAGGCAATTGCCCGGTACTAAATATTGGTTTCAATTTTCGAATTGGTTACATCAGCCATTTTCCTCGAAACGGATCATCAGAATTACACATTCGGGTCAAATTGTTGGACAGGATTGAAGCAGCACAAAATATCAAGGTTCCACGGGAATCTGTTGCTGCCCCCGCGATGGCCGGAGTGAACATCAAGGCCATCGATTTCGAAGCCAATGGCAGCGGTCCGATGTTGAGTGTGTATTTTGCGGAGACTGTTAGATATTCAGTGCGACAAGGTAGTGACTTCACTACTATTGCCGTACGCATCGCCGGTGATGGAGCATCAGCGAAATGTCTTGAAGGTATAGCTATGCAATCGCCAACGCTGGATAACCGGGATGATCGCGGAACGCGCAACGCTGGAACACCAACCGAATTTGGATCATCATCAATTCCACCAACTGTAGCAACTGGAACCAGCGTCGATCAGCTGATAATTCAGGCTCGGGAAGCCGTCACACGTAAGCAATATCGTTTGGCTATCCGAATTCTCACAAAATTGACGATTAAACCGTCCCACAAACACAGTGCTGAAGCTCTGGAGCTGCTGGGAGTTGTGCGAGAACGCAACGGGCAATTTGCCCATGCAAAGGCGGAGTATAAATTATACTTGAAGAAATATCCAAACGGGAAGGGGGCCCAGAGAATTCGCCAACGTCTGGCGGCATTAGCCACGTCTGAAGCCAAACCCAAAAGAAAATTGCGCAAGGTTGTCAATAAGCATGCGTTGCCTAAGGACAACCAGAAAGTCAAGGACTCGGAAGGAGGTTTGGCAGTAGTTAATTCTGAAATTCTACCTGATAATACAGATCGCCAAGCTGGCGAGGAAAAAGTTCAGGAAGACCCAAGTGTATACAAAAAGGAATTCAGAGGAAGCATCTCTCAGTTTTATTATCGCAACCAGGCGTTTACTCGACTGCGCGAACTCCAGTCGCGCCGTGTAATAACTGACGATGAGGTATATCAGAACTCTCTGATAACCTCACTTGATATGACTGGCATTGCAGAGAATAATGCCTTCCGGTTCAAATGGAGGGTTTCCGGTTCCCACGGGATGGATATGAATCAGGGAATGGATATCAATTATAGATTGTCCTCCCTTATGGCTGAAGTGGATATGAAGGAAGTAGGCACATTTGTCAGGGTAGGGCGCCAAACACGTAACGCAGGTGGGGTCTATGGCCGGTTTGACGGTGGATTAGTCAGCCTACAGAAAGACAAGAATTCCCGCTTGAATTTTTTTGTCGGGTCACCAGTGGACAGCAGCCGTAATCAACCTTACAAACACCAGCGGATTTTTTACGGTGCCAGTGTCGATTTTGAAAATCTTTACAATGGCTGGGATGTGACATTTTTCGGCATGGAACAACGCGCAGAGGGCTTTCTGGACCGGCGTGCCATAGGTATGGAATTTCAGCGCATGGACGAAAACACATCGATTTTTGGAAATATTGACTACGATATTTATTTCAATCGGATAAATTCCGCGTTAGTCTCGGGCACTTATATTTTTGGTGATTATTCAACGTTTTCAGCCAGTGCGGATTATGTGCATTCACCATACCTCAGTCTTTCAAACGCACTAATAGGGCAAAGTGTTGATTCCCTTAGCGCATTGGAAAAAATATATCCGATGGCGACGATTGAAGAATTAACGCTTGACCGTACCAGTGAATCAATGTCGGCAAACATTGTATATTCCTGGCCCATCAATGAAATGTGGCAAGCAACTGTTGATGGAACAGTATTTCATACTTCGGGCAAACCGGCATCAGGCGGAGTTGCGGCCACGCCATCTCCGGGCACTGAGTATTTTACCTCAGCGCAAGTTGTAGGCTCAGGTGTTTTCAAGACTGGCGATATTGTCAGTGCAACCGCACGCTATGCGAATGCTTACTCGTCTAACCTTTATATGCTGGATGCTTACTGGCGCGTTCCATACACCAAAAAAATGCGTCTGCGTCCCCGACTCAAGGTCGGATACCGCGATTTAAAGATGGCAAATGGCTCAGAAATATTCATTATCCCATCGATTGTCACAGATTACGAAATAACCCGCGATAAAAGTTTTGAGGTTGAATTAGGTGGGCGTTGGTCGAATCGCAACGTCCCTTCGCTGGATGAAAATAACACTGAAGCCTATATCATTGCCGGTTATCGTTACGAATTCTGACGCCTTTCGACCACAACAGGCGCCGGTTCTTATGCTGACAGAATTTAACCGATTGCAACATCTTTGAGCCACTGAATTTTATTCAGGAGTCTATCAAGCGTTCTCTAATCAAGCATTTTAGCCAGATTTTTGTGTCCTGCGTCTTTGGCAATGCTGACAGCCTGTTCGCGCTTTTTGTTGCGCAAATTGATGTCAGCTCCTGCCGCAAGCAAAATTTTGACCGCTTCCTGGTTTCCCGATCTTGCGGCAAACATCAAGGCAGAGTCTCCGTTCTGGTTGCGTGCATCAACTGTCGCTCCTGCCTGAAGCAGATAGCTGATCGCTTGCGCGGCATTACCCTTTACGGCGATTATTAAAGGTGTATTGCCAAATGTAGAAGTTTGATTTGGATTGGCACCAGCTTCCAACAAAATTTTTGCAGTGTCGACATGCCCGTTTACCAGGGCAATCATCAAAGGTGTTACCCCTTGAATATTTGCCCTGTCCGGTACCATGCCGGCTTCAAGCAGAAATTTTACAGCTTGTGCATTTCCGGATGCAGCGGTGTGCCAGAGCGGCGTGGCTTTTTGATCATCTACTGCCTGGAGTGAGGCGCCTTGGTTGATCAGTGCCACAACAACTTCAACACTGGAGCTGCGCGCAGCGGCGATGATCAGAGGTTTCTGCCCAGGCAGGTTTTCTTGAGAAACTCCATGGGAAATTAATTGCAAAGCAATGGCGCTATGTTCTTTTTCAATTGCCCAGTCTATTGGTCGCAATTTTGATTTCCCGGTGTGGTTTGCATCTGCTCCCGCCATCAATAGACTTTGAAGAATGCTGTCATGGCCAGCCAGCACAGAATGCGCAAGAGCCGTTACTCCTCGCTCATCAAGGATATCGAGAGAAGCACCTGCTTTAATGAGTGTGTCAACCGCATCCTTGTGGCCGTTCGAAGCAGCCAGTATCAGCGCGGTTTTACCTTCTTTGTCGCGCTCATCGATGATTTCCGAATTCATCGCAATACGAGACAACAGAGTAGTTTGGCCGCGCCAAGCAGCTTCCATCAAGACTGTCCAGCCGTTGTTTGCTGCCAATTGGGATTGCTCGGCCTTGTATTCATCAGTATTCGCCACTGACTCGAGAGCTTTTTTTTCTGTTGTACTGAAAGCAATTGTTTTTAATTTTGCAAGCTTGTTTTGGGCAAAAGGGTGGTTCCTTTTTGCTGCAATTGTAAGCCAGTGTTTTGCCTTTGATCCATCAATGACAGTTCCCTGACCAGTCAGGTACATTGTTCCCAGGCTGTATTGCGCTTCCAGGTGACCCGCAACAGCTGCAGCGTTCATCAAGATAAACGCCTTTACAATATTTTTTCGAACCCCGCGTCCAACCCTGTACAAATTGGCGAGGCGGTATTGAGCTTCTGCATTGCCCGAGGAAGCTAGTTCCACCAGTAATTTGGATGCCAGCCCGAAATCCTGTCTGCGTATCGCTGCATCCACTGCCTTGATCTGGGCTTCACTTCCAGCAGCCCGGGATTCATTGACCTGCGGATTTGCGGATATCACAATTGCAGCCAATAATACGGTGTGGAAAATCCGGTTATACAGTGCCATGTTTCGTCTCAATTGTTATACCGATTGATTTTAAGAAATCTGTTGGCGGGGTTCCGCCTAAGCATATGATTGCGCACTCATTCTCCAGTTTGTGGATAGTACCCTGTTGCTCAATTTCAATGTGGTGTTCCCCAATCGTGTATACATTGGAATTTAGCATGATATTCAGGCGGCCGCATTGGGTGGCCTTTTCCAGCCGTTCTCGATTTTCTATTTTGGCGCGGGAGAAGGCATCGCCACGGTAGGATAAGGTAACATAAGTATCAGGTTCTTCCGCAATTGCCGTTGCCGCCTCCAGGGCGCTGTCGCCACCGCCGACAACAGTAACTTTCTGCCCCCGATATTGTTGTGGGTCAATCAATTGATAAACGACTTTGCTTTGGTTTTCGCCCGGCACGCCAAGTTTTCTGGGTGTTCCACGCCGCCCGATAGTAAGTAATATCGATTTACCCACATGGATTCCCTTGGTAGTGGAAACAGAATAACCTTGTTGGGTGGGATCAATACTTTCTACCCTTTCTCCAAAGCAGATATTGATATCGTTGTCGTTGGCAATTTTCAGCCACAAATCCAGTAATTCTTCTTTGGTGGTTGCTCGGAGTTTGACCGCACCATGAATTGGTAAAACCGTGGGCTGGGTCATCACCAATTTGCCACGCGGGTAATGGGAAACCGTACCGCCAAAACTGTCCTGTTCCAGTGTAATCCAATGCAATCCATGTTGCTTGGCAGCCAGGGTTGCTGAAAAACCGGCTGGCCCCGCACCAATAATAATTACATCCAAAATATCTGGTGCAGACTGCCTGCCTTGTTTGGCGATTTCATCCATGGCCTGACGCCCCTGTTCAATCGCATTTCGTATGAGACCCATGCCGCCCAATTCACCGGCAATATAAATTCCTGGAACATTAGTTTGAAAATCCGGACCTACGTGCGGAATATCAATTCCCCGTTTTTGGGTGCCAAATACGAGTTCTATTGCTCCCATGGGACATGCCGTTGCGCAGGCTCCGTGGCCGATGCAACGGGTAGGTTCAACCAGTTCCGCCTTGCCATTAATGAGGCCCAGGATTTTTCCCTCGGGACAGGCGTTAACACAGGCTCCGCAACCAATACAGTGCTCCGGATTAATGAGTGGATGAAGAGATGCCGGTTCGCTCAACCCAGCATTAAAAGCCTCTTCACGCACGGCAAGCGCGATCCTGTTTTTTCGCCTCTGCCAGCCAGTATATGCAAGCCAGATCAGCAGCAACGGCGCCACATAAGCCACAATCAGCAACTGTAACTGCATGGTTGTTTTATTATCCCTTTTTTTACCTACTCTCTATTCCCAGATCGATCGCTGCTTGCCTTATGCGGCTTTTTAACTGGGGTTTGTTGGCAAATATATTTGTTGCTTTGACAAGTGCGGCCAAAGCTGCGTCCTTTTCTCCCAGTACCAAGCGGGCGCGCATGAGCTTGATCCAGCCATCGGCATCATCTGGCATTTCTTCCAGTTGGTTTGCCAGACGATCTACCATATTGCGTTTCATTTGCTTGCGTTCAGCGGCAGGCTTGGCCAGTGCAGCCTGTATCTGTCCGGCATCTGGATTGGATTCGGTTTTGACTTTGGCTGCTAGTATAGCAGATTGAGGTGTGCCAAGGCGTCCAGACAAATCAATTGAGCTTGCCGCTGCAAGTTCCATTACCCGGGTACGCAAACCCTTGAGCCATGCTGCGTCTTCCGGCGCATTATCAAGGATGGCAATCCATACTTCGATCGCTTTTTCGGGTTGCCCGGCCTGTTCTTTCGCGAGCCCCATGAAGAACCGAGCACGTGCATCACCGGGTTTGAGTGCAAGCGTTCTGTCGAGCACGTTCATGGCTTGTGAGGTTACCAGACCGTTGGCGGCACGTACCAGTGCTTCTGCGTAAGCAGACCATAGCTCAGCATCTTGTTCTGAAATTGCAACTGCTTTTGCATATGCTTGCGCAGCCCTGTGATAACGTTGCATGTTGAAATGAGACCAGGCAAGCATGCGCCATCCAGAAACATCCTGTGTGTTTTTTTCCAGCCGGGCCTCCAGTTTGACAATCAATTCCTCCACGTCGCCAGCCTGGGGGCTTGAAGTTTTCTGGACGGACATATTACCTATCTGCCCACTATTTGTCATTTCCTGCAATTGATCAAAAACCGTTGTGTCCTCCCGCTTGGTTACTGTATTTGATGTCGAAGTAAGTTTGGGTTGCCCAACTAGCATATAGACACCAGTTATAATCAAGACCAGCAGGCCAAAAACCGTGGCCACCACAAGCTTTGGTAAATGATGTGGTATTCCACCGGTTTGCTTTCTGGAGTTTTTTGTATCGGCAATTATACGACGTTCCATATTCAGTTGAGCCAGTTTGGCATCTTTGTTATCCACCAAACTCTCATCATTTTCATTTTTCGACATTTGGTCTTTGTTAGCCTCCAATACAGGGTGTGGATTTGATGCTCGATTTTCAAAGCGGCGTAAACATGAAATTTTTGCAGTAACAACGACGACAATCAAAATCATTGCCGTTAGAATAATTCAAAATCTCAGTGTTAATCCTCACTTACGGGCAGCCACTGGATGAGTGCCAAGAAGAAAGGCCACAGACTGCGTGATTGCAAATATCAGTACGAGAAATAGTGAAAACTGTCCAATTTCAGCAAGCATTACTAAATTTCCAACTGTTTTTCAGCTTTATACTGACGAGTATCATGAACACTATGATTTGTTCTTTTTGCGCCGGAAATAAGGCATTGCACGGGGATAATTCTTTTTGGAATTTCCGTGGCATAAAGTGAAATTATTGCACACTGATTGTTTGCAATCTCAATTTGAACGGGATTCGTCGCTATCAACTACCGATCTTGATTCTAATGGGTTTTGATTTGTGGATTCTAGTGTTGAGATTTTGGACAGCGAGGTGTGGGCGTGAATATTGTTGTTAAAGAAACTGCGCTGCATTGCGATGCCGACAGGAACATTTCTAAAGCTACCTTGGCTGTCAATAAAGATCAGTCGGGGCATTTGAAAGCTAACAATAGACAGATAAAGCGAGCGAGCCATATTGAACTGCCCTTGTTGAGCATAATTGTTGGTATCGGGTTGTTTTATGCGTGGTTGCAAAGTGGCGAAGGACACTTGAGTGCGGAAAATGGTCCTGGATATTATCTGGGAATAATTGGCAGTGTAGCGATGCTGGCTTTGCTGCTTTATCCTTTGCGCAAGCGCATGCGGGCACTGCGTATCATTGGCGATGTGCGTTCATGGTTTCGAATTCACATGTTGCTGGGTATCGTTGGGCCAGCGTTAATAGTATTGCATTCAAATTTTTCCACAGGATCTATGAACAGCACGGTGGCGCTCGTTAGCATGCTGATTGTCGCTGGCAGTGGTTTTGTCGGTCGCTTCTTATATGGACGCATTCACCGTGGCCTTTATGGACGGAAAGCGCAGGTGCACGAATTCATGAAGGACGCGGGCTCTAATAAGGCAGCAATTTTTTTGGATTTACCAGCATCAAACAGAGTTGTTGAAATTTTGCGTGAGTACGAAGGGAGTCGCCTGAGTGCGATGAATAGCCTTACAAGTGGTACATGGCGTGTTCTCACCTCCGGAATACAACGCGAACTGGTCCGAAGAAAAGTGATGAAAGAGGCTCGTAAAATCCTGAATCATCAAGCCGAACAGACTGGCTTGAGCAAATCAGACTGCAAATCTCAAATTGCAAATTACCGCCATTATCTAGACCAGTATTTTTTTGCAATCGCTCGCGCCGAGGTGTTTATTTGGTATGAACGGTTATTCTCGCTTTGGCACATGCTTCATCTGCCATTGTTTATAATTCTGGTTGTTGCGGCACTTACCCATATTTTGGCCGTGCATCTTTACTGAAATACTTGATTGTTCCAAATGGTTAGAAGATTCATTCAGCCACTGGTTGTTGCGGTAATTTTTATACTGGGAACTGCAAATACAACCGGGGCACAAAGTTGGTTTGAGCGATTGGTGATGCCTGGATCGCTGATTGAAGGTCACGCGAAATTTGAACCTGATTGTTCTAATTGCCACGCACCATTCTCCAAGGAAACTCAGCGCGACTTGTGCTTGGACTGCCATAAAGATACCGCTTTGGACGTCAGGAACAATTCTGGGTATCATGGCAAACGGCTAGAGGTCAGCGCTCGCGAATGCAATCATTGCCATACCGAGCATATCGGTCGTGAAGCCGATATTGTTGCATTGGATGAGGAGACTTTTAATCATGACATTACTGATTTTCCAATCAAGAATAGCCATCAAAAAGTTGGTTGTGTTGAATGCCACAAGCCTGGGAAACCTTATCGTGCAGCGCCTTCCAGATGCGTTGACTGCCACGAGCCAATTGATCCTCACAAAGGAAGACTTGGTCGCGAATGCTCCAGTTGTCATTCGGAAGTAGATTGGAAAAAAATATACAAATTTGATCATTCAAGAACAGAATTTGTATTGGAAGGTTCCCACAAAAGCGTAAGTTGCGGTGCTTGCCATATCGGCGAAATCTACAAGGATTTGCCATCACTTTGTGTGAATTGCCACAATATTCAGGATGCTCACAAAGGAAGATATGGCGAGAAATGCAGCACTTGTCATACCCCTGCTAAATGGAAGGAAGTAAAATTCAATCACGACAATGATACAAAATTTCGCCTTCTGGGCAAGCATCAGAATATAAAATGTGATGCTTGCCATACCGGAATTTTGTTTGCTGAAAAAAAGTTGTCCATCCGGTGCATATCATGTCACGGCCGTGATGATCCCCATAAAAATCAACTCGGAGACAAGTGTGAAACTTGCCATTCAGCGAAAGGATGGCGTGATGAACTGGTATTTGACCATGATATTACCAGTTTTCCTCTGATCGGGCTTCATGCGCTTGTCCCTTGTGAAGGTTGCCATCTCTCATCAACTTATCATGATGCTCAGATAGGCTGCGTGAAATGTCACCGCTCCGACGATTATCATGCATTACGGTTAGGGACAAAATGTGAAGATTGTCACAATCCAAACGGCTGGCGATTCTGGTCGTTTAACCACGATGTCAGAACCAACTACCCGCTTGATGGAGCCCATTCGGGTCTCGATTGCCATGCCTGCCACACCAAATCTCGAGCCAAGAACTTGGTTATTTCGCAACAGTGTGTGTCCTGCCATGAACATAATGACAAGCACGTAGGCAAGTATGGGCGCCAGTGCGGAACATGCCATGTTACCAGTGATTTCAAGAAAACAAGGCTTCGCTAGAGTATCCGTGTTGATCAAGCGCTAATTTTGGACCATTTTCTGTTATCTCTCAACAGGGAATTTGCGGTTATGATGAGCTTGCGTATGATTGCAGTTATGGCGACTTTTGCCGGTTTACCTTTTTCAATCATAGCTTGGTACTTTGTGCCCATTTCCTGATTGAATCTGATGGCGATGAGTGCCGGCATATAAAGTGCCTGTCTGAGATTTGCCCTGCCACCGCGTATGGAGCTATTTCCTTTACAAGTGCCCGACTGGCGGGTGATTGGAGCAAGGCTGGCCAGCGATGCGGCCTGGCTTTTGTTCATACTGCCCAGTTCCGGCATTTCGCTGAGCATGATGATTGCCGTTAACGCCCCAAGGCCTGGAATGGAGATGAGGATATTAAATCGATAGTAGAGTTGTTGGTCTGCTCTTACCAATGTCAGACAAACTTCATCAATTACTCTGATATCAGCTTCAATCTGCTTCAGGCGCCGGTTAGTCTGGCGCTTGAGAAGCGGTGAGACAAGATTATGCTGCCGGTTCTTTGCAGCCGTCTTGTCTTTAACCAACGCCCGGCGTGCTACCACCAGTTCTGCAAGTTCCACAAGGGTTTGGCTCTTGCTTTTACTGTGTGGAGGTTCCAGCAATTCGCCAAACTTCGCCAGCATCAACGCATCCACCCGGTCGGTCTTGGCCAACCTGCCGGTAGCCTCAGCAAACCGGCTAGAGTGCTTCCGGTTCAGATTGAGTCATTTGACTTGTTTTTCACGTTCGCTGGACTGCGTTATGCTTCGCTTATGGTCGTTTTTGCCCATTCAAGCGCTTTGACGCAGCAGATTGAAGCAGTTTCAGCGTCCTTTAAGATATGACCAATTTGTCCAGCAACAACGTTGCAAGTTCTTGAAAACAAAATGTTTGCCCCACGAACTTATGCCTTGTATCTGAATAAACTGATTCATACCATTTCGATCGTGTTTATGAGTCTATGACCTGGCCCACGACGCACAATTCGCCTATTGGGTGAACAATTTCGATCCGGTCAAACGATTCACATATCATCGTAAGTACTCTAAATGGCCAATACGTTTGTTGCTGGAATTTTGTCAGGCCGGTCTCAGTCCGGTTTTCCAAATACTCGGGAAAAGATAGTGTCGACATGTTTGGTATGATAGTCGAGATCAAACTTGTCTTCGATTTCTTCCCGACTCAGTACATCGTTGACTTCCGCATCCCCCAGTAATTCCTCAAGAAAATCTTTTCCCTGTTCCCAGACTTTCATCGCGTTGCGTTGCACCAGCCTGTAGGCGTCTTCACGACTGACACCGGCCTGGGTAAGTGCCAATAAAACCCTCTGGGAATGAATAAGGCCGCGAAACTTATTCATATTGGCGTCCATGTTTTTCGGGTAGACCAATAGTTTTTCGATTACTCCGGTAAGTCTGGTCAGGGCAAAATCCAGTGTAATGGTGGCGTCAGGCCCGATCATGCGCTCAACTGAAGAATGTGAAATATCACGTTCATGCCAAAGGCTTACATTTTCCATGGCGGGCAGGGCATAGGAACGCACCATGCGAGATAACCCGGTAAGATTTTCTGTAAGCACGGGGTTTCTCTTGTGTGGCATGGCAGAGGAACCTTTTTGACCTGGTGAGAAGTATTCCTCAACCTCCAGCACCTCTGTTCGTTGCAAATGGCGTATCTCAGTTGCAAGACGCTCTACACTTGAAGCAATAACACCCAAGGTGGTGAAATACATTGCATGGCGGTCCCTTGGGATAACCTGGGTTGAAACCGGTTCGGCTGCGAGACCCATTTTTGTCGCCACGTGTTCTTCAACGCGGGGATCAATATTGGCAAATGTACCAACTGCGCCAGATATCGCACAGGTGGCGATTTCTTCCCGTGCAGTAACAAGACGTTGACGACAGCGATCAAACTCGGCATAGGCCTGAGCCAGTTTTAAACCGAAAGTGGTTGGTTCGGCATGGATTGCATGGGAGCGGCCGATGGTTATCGTCTCTTTATGCTCGTGCGCGCGGGTCTTCAGCGCTGCCAGTAATTTGTCCAGATCATCCAGCAAAATATCACTGGCTTTGGTCAATTGCACATTAAAACAGGTATCCAGAATATCTGAAGAAGTCATGCCCTGGTGTATAAATCGTGCGTCAGGTCCAATTATCTCTGCCAGATGGGTTAAAAAGGCAATGACATCATGTTTTGTTTCCCGTTCAATTTCATCGATACGCTCGATGTCAAATTCAGCTTTACCACCCCTGTCCCAAATGGTTTTAGCTGCCTCATAAGGGATGACCCCCAACTGGGCCAGGCCATCACAGGCATGCGCCTCGATTTCAAACCAGATACGAAACTTGGATTTCGGTGACCATATGTCAACCATTGGGGCGCGGGAATAGCGCGGGATCATTTTGCTTGTCCTTGAAAACTTGAAACTGTTGGCTCAGGCTCTAACACCGCCCGACCGGAACCTCAACAGCAAGGGCCGGATTGAATTCCGATACCAACAGGAAGAGGTGGTCACAAATCCCGATAGGCTGGAAATATCGAATTATCGTCGGAAACCGCCTCAAATATACCTCGGGCAATTGCTCTGCTCATGGTTGAGGCTGCATGAGCCCCAAGATCGATCCAGTCATCCATTTCGGGTACTATTCCACTGGCACCGGTTGCCAACGAAAAGACCAGGTCACCATCAAGCGGTGTATGTGATGGCCATATGGCGCGGGCAATACCATCATGGGCGGCAATTGCCAATCGTTTAGCCTGTGATTTCGTCAACACGGCATCCGTTGCAATAATTGCGATCGTTGTATTCATGTTGGTTTTCAATTCGTCACGAAACTTGATTTTCACGTCAGCAGTTCCTGTCGGCATGGAATCTGGCAGTCCTTTGCCTCCAAATTCGTCGTCGATCTCAAATGGTGCTGCCCAGAAATTGCTGGATGAGCCCATCAGTACGCTGCCAAGTGCATTGACCGCGACAAGTGCACCCAGCGTTATTCCATTGTCCAGCGCAAGAGAGGCAGAACCCAATCCACCAAGCAATCCGGCTGTCAAAGCACCTTTACCTGCCCCGACACTGCCAAGGAGAAAATCCCGGTTCGCCATTTTAGCTGCAGAATATCCGAGTTCGCGATAGGGTGGATATCTTTTCCAGTTTTTGTCTCCCCCATTTATCAGATCAAATAGTATTGCTCCCGGCACGAGTGGAATGGTTTGGCCTGCCAGAGAAAATCCTTTGTCGTTTTCCCGTAGCCAGGCTTGAACACCGCCACCGGCATCCAGCCCAAATGCCGAGCCGCCAGACAAAAACAGAGCATCAATCTTTTCGACGGTGTTTTCCGGCGCAAGTAATTCAGTGTCGCGTGTACCAGGACCGCCACCCATTACATGAACCGAAGCCGTTGATGGCTGGTCGCTAATCAGCGCGGTGACACCGGTATTGACTACATCATCCTGTGCATTGCCCACCGTCAGGCCAGCAATATCTGTTATCAGGTTTTTTGCACCGGGTTTTGGATACTTTTTCATTTCGTAATTATGCACTTTGGTTTCAGATGATCAGGCCTTTGTGATTGGCAGTTTGCAATTACTTGACCTAGTTCAGAGTATCCACTTTTGCGAATGTCTTTCCGTTCCATCGATACAAGAAATATTGCCTGGTAATATTTCGACCATTCGCGTCAAATTCTACCGGTCCAAGGATTGTCTGGAAGCGTTTTCCTGAAAAATTGTAATCTGCGTTATCCAGATATCCGAGCACGATCTGTATTGTTGCATATCCCAACAGCAGGTAAGGCTCGGGTTCCAGTTTGGCAGCTTCAATTACTTTGATTAACTTGTTTGCCGCCAACAAGCTCTCTGGAGGTGATGGCATTATCGCAAGTAACCCGATCGGTATATCCTTGTTGTCTTCAATATAAGGCAACAGCGATACGTTTTCGCCTGTAGCGATTTCCAGACCGGGGCCAAATTCGATCATGTTGCGGCCGATTAACGCAACATCGTCACCGCCTGCAGCCAGATATATCGCTTCCACTCCAGATTTGCTCAGCCTTCTGATCAGTCCTGCCTGGGTGGATTGAGATGGTCTGAAATTGTCCACAAATTGAGGCTTTACGCCGGCCTCTTCCATCAGGGCACGAAAATCGTCCGCCTGGGTTCGGCCAAAAACAGTACCATCATCGACAATTGCATAAGGTGTGGATTTCCAGCGATCCACAAAAACTTCATAGGCTGCCCGGCCACTGTCAGAATCTCTTGGTGCCATCTGCCAGACATTCCATGAATATCTTGCACGGTCTTTCAGAATACGGTTGCTACGTGCACCGGATACCAACATCGGAATTGAGCTTTTGCTTAACATATTGGCTGCCGTAAAAACCGGCTCGTTGCACAAGAATCCGGTGACTAGAACAGCTCCGGCATTTTTGATATCATCAATAGCGAGTTCTGCCAGGCTTTCATCACAGCCATCGTCAGAAATCAACAGTTCAATTCTGTTTGCATCAGGCAATGTTTTCATGGCTAACCGGGCGCCGGCAACAAATTGCTTGCCCAAAGGAGCGGAATTCCCGCTTAACGGCAATGAAACCCCGATCTTCTTGGTTTGGGCAATTGCCGGATAGTTGGCAAAAAATGACAAACTGATCACAAGCAAAAAAAGTGTCTGATTTGAAATTTCAATAATATTTTTCAATTTCAACTGATTCCGAACCCAGAGTATATTCAACCCTTGATAAACCAGTTTAGCGATTTCGCACAATCCATAATTTACAGTCTGGTTTTGATACGGGGTAAACATATAAACAATTGAACCCGGACCCTATCAAACAGAGTAGTGACTTTGATGATAAACGAATAGAAAATCAGAAAAGACGAACAACTTTTCTGATGGCCGTTATTCCATATTCCGATAATATTTGCAGAATTTTTACGCAAACCCGGGACAAAAATTGAACAGTTTCGCCATTGTAACGGTTATAGCAAAGTGATTAGATCATGCTTAATGTCCAACCCGAAACTCTGGGCAGGAATTGGAGTAATGTATTGCAGGCTGAATCAAATTTCATGTCAGTTCCTGATTCCATCGATGAAACGATGGATACATTGCACAGTGGTGGCTATGTGGCAGATCGTTCTCTGGCAACCGTATTGTTTCTCAGCCTTAAAATGAAGCGCCCCTTGTTTCTTGAAGGTGAAGCAGGGGTAGGCAAGACGGAGATTGCCAAAGTCTTGAGTCAGGCTTTGGGCAGAAAACTGATCCGGTTGCAGTGTTATGAGGGGCTGGATATTTCGTCTGCCGTATACGAATGGAACTATTCAGCACAAATGATTGAGATACGGTTGCGTGAGGCAGCCGGCGAGACCAGCAAAAATACGATAAGTCAGGATATTTTTTCCGACAAATTTCTGATTAAACGGCCGCTGCTGCAGGCACTGGAATCTGATAAATCGGGTCCACCGGTATTGCTGGTGGACGAACTCGATCGCACTGATGAGGCGTTTGAGGCGTTTCTTTTGGAAATATTATCGGATTATCAGATTACTATTCCGGAGATCGGCACAGTCAGTGCTGATGAGCCACCAATTGTAATCATTACGACAAACCGCACACGTGAAATTCATGATGCCCTGAAACGACGTTGTCTGTATCACTGGGTGGATTATCCGGATGCGGAAAGAGAGATGCAAATCCTGCAAACAAAAATGCCTGGAATTGGTAACCGGCTGTCGAGGGAAATCATTGCCTATGTACAGAAGTTGCGCCATCAGGACTTGTTCAAGAAACCTGGTGTTGCAGAAACTCTGGATTGGGCTACAGCGTTGATTGAGCTGGATAAGCTTGCTTTGGATCCCCAGGCAATATCCGACACCATAGGGGTTATATTGAAGTATCAGGATGACATTGCCAAAATCGCATCGGGCGAGGGGGCTGAATTGCTGAGGGAAGTGAAAACAGAACTGAGTGAGCTAGCCTGAGGACACAATGGAGCAAAGTCACCATCAATACACTTCTAACAGCAACACTGTCGATGAAAACGGCAGGTTGCCCGAAAATGTACTGTATTTTGCCCGCACTTTGCGTGGCGCGGGAATGAGAATTGGCACTGCTGCCGCCATGGATGCGGTGCAAGCGGTCGAGACTTGCGGCATTTCCAGTCGCGACGACTTTTACTGGACACTTCACTCGGTGATGGTCAACCGTAATGAAGACCATATAATATTTGATGAAGCCTTTCGACTGTTTTGGCGCTCGCGAGATATGGTGGAGAAATTACTGCAGATGTTTTCTCCGGTAGCCAATCCAACTCCTTCAAAAGAACGCAGCCGGGCGGCTCAATCAAGAGTAGCCCAGTCGCTGTTTCCCCAAAGTTCTGCAAAACAAAACCAGGAAAAACCCGAAATTGAAATAGATGCGATTTTCACGGCGTCGCAAAAGGAACTGCTGTACAAAAAAGATTTTGCCCAAATGAGTGCCGAAGAACTGACTGAAGCCAGGAATGCATTGTCCGGTCTGGTCCTGCCATTCAAGAAAATCAAAACCAGGCGTTTTCAACCACAAAATCCCATCGGCAAGATCGACATGCGCCGGGCTTTGGCATCCTCGCTTCGAACGGGTGGTGATTTGTTGTTGCCAAAATTTCGCAAGCCGGTTATTGCCGCGCCGCCGATCGTGATCCTTGCCGATATTTCAGGGTCGATGAGTCAGTATTCACGTTTGTTTTTGCATTTTTTACATGCATTAAGTGAACAGCGACAGCGGGTGCATACATTTTTGTTTGGAACACGATTGACCAATGTAACGCGCCAATTGAAAAACAAGGATCCTGATCAGGCCCTGGCCGAATGTTCGGATTCCGTCGAGGACTGGTCGGGCGGCACGCGCATTGCAGTCGCCATTGGCAAATTCAACCATCTTTGGTCAAGGCGTGTTTTGGGGCAGGGAGCGGTTGTGGTGTTGATTACGGATGGTCTTGAGCGTGACCTTGAAAATGAAGACGGGATCGATATGCTGGCAACCCAAATGGACCGACTGCACCGCTCTTGCGCCAGATTGGTGTGGCTCAATCCGCTGCTCAGGTTTGAACAATTCGAGGCGCGGGCCAGCGGAATTCGTTCGATGTTGCCCCATGTAGATGAATTTCGCCCCGTGCACTCACTGGAAGCAATTTCTGACCTGTGCTCGGCGCTTTGCGATAACGTGGCTGATGGCTCTTATGGGTTAATATCACCCAGACAATGGTTGGAAAGAGGGCAGGGAATGGTATCAAGGGAGACGAATTCAGATGGATGAGCTCGAAATTGCCGAAGTATGGCAGCAGGAGGGTCGCAAAATTGCTATTGCCACTGTGGTGGAAACCTGGGGTTCCGCACCTCGTCCTGTCGGCTCTCATCTGATAATTGACAGCGAGGGCAATTTTGAAGGTTCTGTTTCCGGTGGTTGTGTTGAAGGTTCGGTAATCAGCGAGGCTCTGGACGTGATAGAGGATGGAAATTCCCGGGTATTGAATTTTGGTGTTGCTGATGAAAAAGCCTGGGAGGTTGGCCTTTCCTGCGGTGGCAAAATCCGCATTTTGGTAGAAATGATCAACTGATGGACAAGAGTATTCTGATTGGCCTGAACAAGGAACGCAAAGCGCGAAGAGCGGCTATTGTATTAAATGATTTAGGAGCCGGCACAGCAACCCTCATTTTCGAAGACTGGCGAAAAACGGCAAATATTCCGCCTGAAATAGCCGAGCATCCAGAACCGGTTTTCAGAAGCGGCAAATCACGCATGGTCAGGGTCGAAGAACGGGAGTATTTTCTCAATGTATATCTGCCGCCCACCAGACTGGTGGTCATTGGCGCGGTACATATATCCCAGTCTTTGGCATTGATCGCACAAAACACCGGATTTGATCTGGAAATCATTGACCCAAGAACAGCTTTCGCCACGCCCGAACGTTTCAAAAATACCAAATTGTCAGTGGAATGGCCCCAGACCATACTTGAGCAACGTCCACTCGATTCCTATAGCGCTCTGATAGCTGTTACTCACGATCCGAAAATCGATGATTATGCCATCATCGCAGCGTTGAATGCGGGGTGTTTTTATGTCGGGGCACTGGGAAGTCGCAAAACGCATGCAAAAAGAGTGGAGCGGTTGACCGGGCAGGGCGTGAGCAAAGAACAACTGGGAAAAATTCATGCGCCGATCGGGATGGATATCGGAGCGGCCAACCCGGCCGAGATAGCGGTAGCAATTCTGGCACAGGTGATTGGATCGTTCAGACAGCGTGGGCTGGGTGACTAAAACATCGTTCAAACCGGTTTTGGTCGGATGTTTTGTCGTTTCAGACCAGGCATCCGGTTTGCGGTTCTTTTCCCAGATGAATAATGAATATGGGTGACAGCAAAATTACAGTAATTATTCTGGCTGCAGGACAGTCAAAACGAATGGGGCCGAAAAACAAACTGCTGGCACCATGGCGGGGAAAGTCGCCACTGGAATATGTATGCCAGGCGGCTACCGGCAGTATGTGCGATGAAATTATAGTTGTAACGGGTCATCAGCATCGTCAGACCTCCCAAGCCCTGAGTGAATTCAAGGTAAAGTTTACCCATAATCGCGAATACGCTTCAGGAATGGCTTCTTCAATCAAAACCGGTGTTATGGCGGCCTCGCGAAACAACAGTGGCGCTGTCGTGATATTGCTGGGCGATATGCCGGGTATCACTTGCTCAATGATAGACCGGATGATTGCAGCTGGTAATGCAAACAAACCTGATTCAATCATCGTTGCAACGAGTGAAAGCAAAAGAGGAAACCCTCTTCTTTGGCCGAGCAAATATTTTGAGGAACTGCTTGCGCTTGATGGTGACACGGGCGCACGACAGATTATTTCAAAATATGAAGATAATATAGTCGAACTGGAATTGGGGGCAGCCGCCCGGTTTGATCTGGATACGCCAGACGCTTTTGCTGATAATTCCTGATAGTGGTGACAATTTGCTCTCGTCTCTCCTGTAACCATGAAGTCTGGTTCATATGACGCTCTCCTTTTTGGACATCTTAAAACCGGACAATTCATGTGTTACATAAAGAGGACAACTGATGTGCTACTAACAGACTCCAAATTCATGCAGTGGGGTCGGTTGTAGCGATGATATAGTGGATGTGGGTAATCTGGATACAGACGATTCCTTCCTTCTTGGTGGTCTCTGGTATACCCTGAATATTTTGGGCTTCTCGACTGATGGTGGAACGACCATCTCAAATCAATTTATTTCACCCGAGCATGGTACCTCCACGGCCAGCCTGTATGCGGTTTTTGCAGAGAGTGGAGCGCCACCAGAAGTACCAATCCCAGCAGCACTGCCACTTTTCGGCACCGGCCTTGCCCTCATGGGATTCGTTTGCTGGCGCAGAAAACGCAAAGCAGCAGCCTAGAGCATATACACAGTTGTGTTGCTTTTGACTTTTTGTCTCACTCTAGGTCGTAGACCTAGGCTCAGCTCGATAAAATAGGAAATACCCCGCCAAACGGCGGGGTATTTTTTGCAGTTCCGTGTACCGGATTGGTTCTTTATTTTTTTGTTGGCATGATTACTTTTTGGTTTGGTGTAACCAATTTCCTCACCATCCCATTCCGGCATACACAGTTCACCATCGAAATCATGTTCGTCGTCTACATCGGGCTCCCAGTCACTGTCATCCTGTTCGCGATCATCTGTACCATTGCGGTTGAAACTGGCCAGCCAGGGCTCATCATCAGGATTGCGGTCGATTTCGTCCAGCAAGGCCGCAAGAGCTTATATGGCGTTTTCAATCCTGTCGCGGTTTAATGTGGTTTTTGCAAACATCAACTCGCTCTCCGCGCTTTGCGTTCTTTGCGCAAGCCAATCAGAATATTCCTGACAGCTGTGCAATCTACTAAATCAACTGCATACCTTTAAGGCTCGCATGGCCGTCGCGCGCAATAATAATGTGGTCCAGCACATTGATGTTGAGAGGGGCCAGCGTGTCGATAATTACCCTGGTCATGTCCGTATCGGCTTTTGAAGGAGAGGGGTCTCCGGAGGGGTGGTTGTGCACCAGTAAAATTGATGTTGCCGCCAGTTCCAGCGCCCGTTTGGCAATTTCTCTTGGATATACCGGTGTGTGATCAACCGTGCCTGTCTGCTGGACTTCATCGGCTATCAGGCAGTTTCTTTTATCAAGAAACAATATTCGAAATTTTTCCACGTCAGAAAACGCCATGGTAGTGCGGCAATAATCCAGAACTGCTGACCATGATCCAAGCAGGGTGCGGTCGCGGATTTTCTCTGCATTCATTGTATTAGCGGCAGCATGGATTAGTTGAAGATCAGTGATAACCGCTTCGCCAAGACCTTTAATTGAGGACAAACGCTGGGTCGGGGCGGCCAATACCTCTGCCAGGGAACCGAATTCTGCCAGCAATTGTTTAGCCAGAGGCTTGGTATCACGGCGTGGAATTGAACGGAACAGCAGCAATTCCAGAATTTCATATTCGGCCAGCGATTCCGCACCCTTGCTGCGAAACTTTGCCCGCAACCTGTCCCGGTGGCCATGATAATGAGGTTTTTGTTTTTCAACCACCTCAGAAAAGTGTCCTCCAGGCTCAGCAGATTTATTCTTTGCGGTTCTTTTTTCTATGGTCATTCCCCGATTGGAAATACAGTTCAGTTATAGGGTGGTATTGTAAAATTGGAAGGCGACAGGGTAAATATCTCGCATCCGTCACCGGTAATACCAATTGTATGCTCAAATTGTGCACTAAGCGAACGGTCCCTGGTTACCGCTGTCCAGCCATCTCTGAGAATTTTTACCGCGGGTTTTCCCAGGTTTATCATTGGTTCGATGGTGAATATCATGCCTTCCTTGAGTTCTACGCCTTCGCCAGGTCTGCCATAATGCAGTACATTGGGTGCATCGTGAAATAGCTTGTTTACGCCATGGCCACAAAAATCACGAACGACTGAACATCGATGCGATTCAGCATAGGTTTGAATGGCATGGCCGATATCTCCCAGATGATTGCCGGGTTTTGCAGCTTCTATTCCAAGCATCAGGGAATTGTATGTCACTTCAATCAGTCGTTCCGCTGCACGATTGACTTGTCCCACATGATACATACGACTTGAATCTCCATGCCAGCCATCCAGAATGTAGGTTACATCGATGTTCACGACATCGCCCTTACGCAGACGTTTTTCATCCGGAATACCATGGCACACGACATGGTTGACTGAGGTGCAGCAGGATTTCGTATAACCGCGATAATTCAGGGTGGCCGGTACCGCACCATTATCCTTGCCGAATGCAAAAACAAAATCGTCCAGTTGTTGTGTCGTAACACCGGGGACAACCAGTTTGCTCAATTCATCCAGGCAGGTGGCGGTTAACTGACATGCCCTGCCCATGGCAATAAAATCTTCCGGTGTGAAGAGTTTGATTGCGCCTGTGTTTTTAACCGGCACATTGCCGGCATCGACATAAGTCATCTTATTCACCCTGTAACAGGTTCAACAATTTCTAGCATCTTGTCTGCGACAATTTCCTTAGTATTGATTTTGCACTGAATCGCAAAAGCTTCAACCCCTTTGGCTATCGCAGCATCAAATGCCTCGGTATACAAGGGATCAATATCACGGGCAAATGAGAACCGATTGCCGTCATCACGTTGTATAAGATAGAGCATTATTGCGCGCTCACCATTTTGTACGACGTTTGCCAGTTCCCCAAGATGTTTGCGACCTCGTTGCGTTACGCCATCGGGAAATTCATGCCGCCCACTATATCGTTGAAGTGTCACACTTTTCACTTCAACATAGGTATTAGATGAACGTCCATTTTTTTCTGACAACAATAATATGTCAATGCGCGAATTTTCACCATATTTTACTTCACGCCGTAATTGGTCAAAATCGCCAAATTGCGGGAATCTTCCGCTGACAATAGCTTCTTCTGCGATATTATTGGCAAGGTTGGTATTAATTCCTACAAGCGTGTTGATTGGCGCCGGCAGATTTATCAGTTCCAAAGTGTGACTCAACTTGCGTTTTAGGTTGTCTGATTTTGATATCCAAACAATTGACCCGGGTTCTTTTAATCCCATCATGGAACCCGGATTTGGGCAATGTACTGTTAGGACGGAGCCATCCATCAGCTCCACATCTGCCAGAAAGCGCTTGTATCGTTTGACCAACACAGCTTTGATCAAGGGAGAGGGGAATTTCATGGTTGAGATATCCAAATCTTGTATGCTAACGGTTGGTCGTCACTATTCGCAATTTAATCTAGAACAAATTGGAAAAAACTGATGTGGAGCTTGGGCTTCGGGCTGGAACGTATCGGGCTTTTGGCTCTGAAATTTCCTAAATTTTTCAGCGTTATTTTGATTATGGCCTGTATTTTGGCAGGCATGTCACTAACCTCCTTGCGTTTTGATGGCAATGTGACAGCGGTTTTGCCGGAAGACAGTCAGGCTTATAACGATTTTTTTGAACAAAAAAAACTATATCGCGATTACGCAAGAGATATCACCATTATTGTGCGTTCTGAACGACTGATGAGTGCTGCAGGTTTGGAAGACCTGCGCAGCCTGCAGCTTGATGTTGCAATTACCGATGGTGTTGAAAATGTCACGACATTATTTTCAATTCCACGACCGGACCCTCAGACAGGTGTATTTGAAAACTTCTTTCCGGAGTTTATTGAAAATGACGAAATCGCCAGCAAATTGATAACGGAATTGCTCGACAAACAGCCCCAAGCGTCCGCTCTTGTAGTGCCAAAAGAAAATATTGCTGTGATCCAATTGACGATCGAGAGCAACGCACCAAACAAGATATCTTATCAAACCTATCGAAATATCAAGCAGGAAGTGCTTGATTTGAAACCGGATGATTTTGATATTTTGTTCACCGGATTGACACCTTTGGGCCTGACTGTTGTTGAGGCGCTTGTCACTGATCAGATGAGGCTCACCCTCATTGGTCTGTTTCTTGGTACAGGTATCGCCCTTTTTGTATTTCGCAGCTGGCTGGCGGCAATTGTTTGTGCAGTTCCCCCCATGGTGACTGCATTGTTGACCATTGCATTGTTTGCCATAACCGGTACGCCGTTGAATTATCTGACAACAATATTACCGACGCTGGCCTTGATACTGGCCTTTGCGGACGGCATTGTATTGTACTATCGCTGGCAACAGTCAAATGTGAAAAGTAGCCATTTCGCCGAAAATCTGACTATCGCGATAAAAAGGGTAGGGCCGGCATCCGCGCTCACCTCGGTTACCACCGCATTGGCTTTCCTGTCTTTTTCTTTTGCTTCCAGTTCCGCGTTGAAGGATTTCGCATATTTGGGAGTTGGTGCTGTCTTTACCGCGTTTATCGCAGTGATAATCGGTTTGCCACTTGCGGCTCACTGGGCTTTGGCACTGGGAGCAGTGAAACAGGGCAGGGTATCAAAGCCGATATTTGAAAAACTCGGGGTAATTGTCCACCGGGTTGTTTTTCCAAGGCCCGTCATTATCAGTGTGATGGCTGTCTTGCTGGTGGTGGGACTGGGATTCGTTCATAATCTTATTCGACCGGAATATCGAATAACTGATTATTTGCCGAAGCATTCGGATACAAAAAAGGCCGAGACGATTGCAAATAAATCGCTTCAGGGTGGATCGATCCTGTTCGTTTCCATCCCGGTTGCTGATCAGCAGGACATATATGGTATTGAGAACAGGAAAAAGCTTGCACGCAGTGAAGAGGCATTGATCAAACTATTTGGCTCAGCGAGAGTGGTATCGATCAATGCATTATTCAAGCAACTGAAAAGTGAAACGGCCTTCAACGCCGTAGCCGAAGAGTTGCAATCTGTTAATCAGGCGGTTCGATCAGGCTATGTGTCTAAAAATAATGAGAATATGCTGATCAGTGTGCGTTTGCCTTCCAATCAATCAATTGTTGATACCGCCGCGCAAGTACGCGAAATTCGAGAGGTACTGGCCGACGCGGGCATTGCCTATCCAGTAATATCAGGCTTGCCGGTTCTGATGGCCGAAGAATTTACCACGCTGATCGAACAATTGCGTACTTCCCTGCTCATTGCAATTGGTCTGGGTGTTGTGGTCATCGGTATTGCTACCCGTTCACCGTTGATGGCAATTGCCGCAATAACACCTAATTTGATACCAATTTTGATGATCGAACTGGTGATATTTTTCCAGGGTGGTGCTGTTAATCTTTCTCAGGTGATTTCACTGACTGTTGCTTTTGGCATTGCAATCGACAACGCGGTGCACGTTATCAATGTTCTGGATGAAGCAAGGCGCAGTGGCCTTGGCATTCGCGATGGTATTCGCTCTGCGATGAGTGAAGTGGGGCCTGCCCTTGGGGCAAGTACCCTGATTATTTGCGTTTCAACTCTGGTGACACAAATCAGCGTCATGCCAATGGTTCCAACATTGGGCAAACTGATGATCACGACACTGGTAATCGCACTAATTTCAAATTTGGCCATACTTCCGGCAAATGTATTGACTATGCGCGAACTGATGCCCAATCTTATTGGGCGCAAGAAACTGAAAGGTCCTTGAATTTATGAAGCGAACCCATACATCGGCAATCCTTGCGCTAGTTCTGGTGACCACATGTTCAGTGGAAGTTTTCGCCAACGCCGACCGTGTGTTTGCCAAACTTGATGGTAATTTTCGCGGAAGTGGAAGCAGTATTACTGATTCAAGTGGCAAAAAACGCCGGGTTTCCTGCCAACTTGCCAACACCTATGACAAGAAATCCGGTAAACTGAAAATGTTGGGCAAATGTGCCAGTTCCCAGGGCAGCAGTCGGGTTAGGGGAACAATTACGCATAAAAACGGTAACGTAACCGGAACTTATATTTCACTTCGTGCCAATGTTGATATGACCAAGTCAACCGGCAAATCGGGCAGCAATTCGCTGACAATATATTCCAGCTTCATCGACAGGAGCAATGGTGAACTCTATGAAATCAAGCAAATCCTGCAGCTGACACGCGCCGGTTTCCAGGCTAATTTCTTTGCTTTTGACAAAAAGAGTAAAAAGTATGAGTCTGCAGGTGTGCTGAGTTTCAGGCGCAAGTAATATTGGTTGAGATGGGGACTTTAAAAATGACGGGATATGTCGATCCGAACCGCCAGAGTTTTGCTCTGTTCAAAGACCTGCCCAGGGATGAAAAAATTCATATGCTGAACCTTGTTCAGTTAAATGATACTGCCCGGTATGAAGACGGTACCCTGGTAACCGGGCGTGAAGCATACAGTGCCTATGGGCGCGAAAGCGGTCCGATATTTGAGCGACTTGGCGGACGAATTGTCTGGAGCGGCCAGTTTGAACTGATGCTGATCGGTCCCGGAGAAAAAGTCTGGGATATCTGCTTCATCGCCGAATATCCCGATGGGGAAGCATTTACTTCAATGTTGCGTGACCCGGAATATCGTGAAGCTGTCAAGCACAGAACGGCAGCAGTAAAAGATTCGCGACTGATTCGTCTTTCGCCGCGCGAAACTGGCAAGGGTTTTGGCTAGAGGTTCCGGTCAACTTTTTTGTTTTCCGATATGACGGTTTCATAACCTTCACCGGCGATTCTGGTCAGCACATAATCCATGATCAGACCAAACAATGCGCCTTCGACAACCAGCCACCAGGGCGAGGAGAAGGCGCTTTGGCTGCCAAAATAGTTCAGCATCATTTGTGAAATCCTGTCCCAGGTAAACAATAGTAAAACCAGGTTGAACCAAGCGCCCGTCATCAATCCACGCATCCACCAGGTAATTTTTATTTCCAATACCGGATTTGATGTGAATATACCCATCAATCCGATCACCGCGCCCAGGGTCAGGTACCATAATAAAAAACCAAGCTTTAATGTAGTCTCCGCGTCGGGCACCATATAAGAAAACACGAAAAATCCGGTGATACCCACCAGCAATCCCAGGATCTTGCCCCAGGCAACCCGCAGTACAATGGATGGTTTCGAATATCCAAACATCAGCTTTGTTCCTTTAATATTTACAGAATACAAATTTGAATAAGCATCAATCAAGTGAGATATGGGGATAAATCTGGTGAAATTCAATTCAGTCATACCTCAGCTGAAATGGATATATGTAACTTTGAAGGTTTGATTGAACCGGCGAATAATTACAGTTAGCAAAAACTGACTTCTTTACTAACAGCAGCTTCCAGCAATTTTACATATTGCTGTTTTTCGATTTCTATTACCCCAAACCGCTCAAGATGCGACGTGGTGAACTGGGTATCCAGTAACGTGAATCCGCGCTCATTCAGACGTTCAACCAGATGAGCCAGGCAAATCTTCGAGGCATCGGTTTGCCGTGAAAACATGCTTTCGCCAAAAAATGCGCCGCCCACGCTGACACCATATAATCCTCCTACCAGAACATCACTGGCCCAGGCTTCGACACTATGGGCGTGGCCCATTTCATGCAGTTCACCATAGAGTTGTCGAATCTGTTGATTTATCCAGGTTTTCTCGCGTTCAATGGTTTCTTCCGCACATTTTTCCACTACCTGATCAAAAGCGGTATTAATCCGTATCTCAAACAAATTTCGGCGGATTGCTTTCTTCAGGCTGCGGGAGGTATGAAATTTGTCCAGCGGCAGAACGCCGCGAAAATCCGGCTCAACCCAAAATATTGAAGTATCTCCGGCACTGTCGGCCATTGGGAAAATACCACAGCAGTAGGCCTGGAGCAGGATTTGCGGGGTAATTTCAAACAAAATTTGATCAGGATTTTTCAAGTGAAAAACAAGCCATTCTTGGGTCAAAATCTCGATTGGAGTTGCAACGGGATTTCCAGTTTCAGTCTACTAAAATGCAGAAATATATCGGTGTTTCATGTTTGTCACTCGAAAAAACTATCAAAAATTTGTAGAATAGCAAATTGCCGGGTTAACCAGCGGGTTGCGACTTATTAGCAACCTATTGGAGGTTCACGTCTAGACCCTTTCATGGTCACATTGAACCGTTTGACCATGAAAGGGTCTAGTCATTGCAAGGTTGCATAATAATCACTAAGAGTTTCATACTAACCACCAATATGGTCTCAAAGAGCGGATATTAGTAGTTATCTCAATAAAATTCACCAGCCTAAACGGCCTTGTTTTTTTCAGCCAGATATTTTTCAAGCCAGTGAATATTGTAATCACCGGTTTGCATGTCTTCATTGGTCACAAGGTCGCGGAAAAGAGGCAGAGTGGTTTCAATACCGTCAACGACAAATTCATCAAGAGCCCGGTGCAGACGCATCAGGCATTCGCTGCGGTCACGGCCATGAACGATCAATTTACCGATCAAGCTGTCATAGTAGGGAGGAATTTTATAACCCTGATATACGCCGGAATCCACGCGCACAGCCAACCCGCCAGGCACATGGAAATGGCTGATTGTACCAGGGCAGGGAACAAATGTATCCGGGTTTTCAGCATTGATGCGGCATTCGATCGCATGGCCGGTAAAAGAAATTTCATCCTGGGTCACTGACAATCCGGCACCGGAAGCGACGTGTAACTGCTCATTGACCAGATCAATGCGGGTAATCATTTCCGTTACCGGGTGTTCCACCTGCAAACGGGTATTCATTTCAATAAAATAGAATTCGTCATCTTCATACAAAAATTCAATTGTTCCGGCTCCGGAATAACCAAGGCCTTTAACGGCATTCGCACAAATATCACCGATTTTTTTGCGTGCGGCCTCATCAATTACCGGAGAAGTTGCCTCTTCCCAGACCTTCTGGTGGCGGCGCTGCAGCGAGCAATCGCGTTCACCCAGATGAATACCCTCACCCTTGCCATCGCCAAATACCTGAACTTCGATATGACGCGGCTGCCCAAGGTATTTTTCAATATATACCGAACTGTCACCGAAGGCTGAACCAGCCTCGCTTCGCGCGGTGTGAAAAGCATTGGTAATTTCTTCTTCGTTATTGGCTACCTTCATACCCCGACCACCGCCACCCGAGGCTGCCTTGATGATTACGGGATAACCAATTTCAGCGCCAACACGTTTTGCATCCTCTTCGGATGAGATCTCGCCCTCCGATCCGGGAACTACCGGAATTCCAAGTTTGATGGCGGTCTTCTTGGCTTCAATTTTGTCGCCCATTATCCGGATGTGATCGGCTGATGGTCCGATGAAAGTGATGTCGTGGGCTTTGAGGATATCGGCAAATTTGGCGTTTTCGGATAAAAAGCCATAACCGGGATGGATGGCATCAGCCCCGGTAATCTCGCAGGCGGCCAATATCTCATGAATATTCAGATAACTGTCTTGTGAAGGGGGCGGTCCAATACACACGCTCTGATCCGCCAGACGCACATGCATTGCATCAGCATCAGCGGTTGAATGCACCGCCACAGTAGGAATA
This sequence comes from Hyphomicrobiales bacterium, assembly GCA_024225445.1. Classification (GTDB taxonomy): domain Bacteria; phylum Pseudomonadota; class Alphaproteobacteria; order Rhizobiales; family Rhizobiaceae; genus JAAEMP01. Next base: position 28,873 of record JAAEMP010000144.1, read on the forward strand.
CCCAACTCCTTGCAGGCGCGCAATACCCGTAAAGCGATCTCGCCGCGATTTGCTATCAGTACTTTGTTAAACATCAATCTGGCCCCTGTTATTCAAGTATGAGAAGGGGTTCACCAAATTCCACCGGTTGGCCATCATCGACCAGAATTGCAGTTACTTTGCCAGAGCGCGGTGCAGCTATCTGGTTCATTGTTTTCATAGCTTCGACAATCAGGACAGTCTGGCCTTCTTTGACCACTTCACCAATACTGACAAATTGTTTGGCTCCGGGAGCTGGTGCCAGATAAGCCGTGCCGACCATCGGGGAGGGAACAGCACCGGGGTCATTAGCCAGATCACGTGGTTTTGAATCATTTGCAGATTGCGTAGCTGGAGCTGATACCGGTGTCGGGGCGCTGACAGTCTGGACAGTGGTGCCGCGTGCAACCCGTACGCGCAGATTATCTTGTTCAATCTCAATCTCGCTTAAATCAGTTTCTTTCAAAAGGTTGGCCAGGTCCCTGATCAGACTCTGGTCAATAGTCTTGTTTTTGTTAGACATTACATGGGTTTCCGTATGCAATCACCACTGGCTTCGGCGACCCTTTCGAAAAGGGGCAATTCCAGCATAATACTATAGGGCTTATATAGACAATTATCCGACAGGAAAACCCTCCAATAACGCCGTTTTTGCGGCTGTCGACAAAAAATCCACCTTAAACAAGCTATAATTATCGTTTTGGCAAGTTTCATAGCGAAATCGGGTTCGAAATGTTTCACAAATTGTTCATAACAATTCATCCAAGCCAAATTGACAGCAAAATCGATTTTTTTACAGGTTGTTACTCAATGCAACCAGAATATCATGACGGCTGACCAGTCCGACCAACTCTCCATCACGCATGACTGGAAACCGGCGATAAGTAGCGTCCAAAAAAAATTGCACGGCATCGACTATATCCAAACTGGCATCCAAAGTTTTTACCCCGGTCACCATATGATCCCGCACCTGCCCGTCCCAACCATCGTGATAACGTGAACTGAAAGCCACCCTCAGGCAGTCCTTGCGTGACAGGATACCCACCAACTGGCCAGCGTCATCGACAACTGGCGCACCCGAAATTCGTTTTTCCAGCAAGGTGTAAATTGCCTGGTTGATATTCTGGTCTGGGTGAAAGGTCACCAGTTCGGTGGTCATGATATCTGCAATCGTTCGTGTCAAGGTAAATCTCCGGCCTTGCAAAGCGGACAGGCCTTGATCACCGCATTGCCACCACATGATCCCTTTAGCGGGGGACGTCCGAACAAGGTCCCGAGGAAAAGGCCCAAACCCGCCAAACTGAAAATCCCGAAGCCGATTAAAAACTCAATCATTAAGAACCCTCCACCGGAAATCCACCCAGGGCTACTTCCTCGAAGTCATTGCCATTTTTAAGCAAGAACAGCGCTCGTGCATTATAGGCGCCAAGCAGTAATCTGGAGGCATTTGGCCCCAGAACCATTGTTGCCGTTGCCAATCCGTCTGCCAGCATGCCCGACGACGCCAACACGCTGACCGATGCGACATTATTATCAAGCGGTTGTGCTATCCGGGGATCTATCACATGGGCATACTGCCGCCCGCCAACTTCATAGCCTTGATTGGCATCCCCTGACGTGGCAAGCGCTTCATTACTTGCATATATCATGCGTTGAAGTTTGTTCGTTCCCGGGCGCTCAATGCCAATGCGCCAACGTCGCCCGGATGGATGATGACCACGGGCGACCACTTCACCGCCCAATTCAAGAAGAAAATCAAGGCCGTCCAATGCAGTTGCGATTTGATCCAGGGCATACCCCTTGGCGATACCGCAGAGGTCAAGCGTCAAATGAGGCGTGGATTTCTGCAACCTCTTGCCATCAAAATGAATCTCGGAATACATCCCCGCGGGTGCCATGGCCGGGATAACTGTGGGGCCGAATCCAAAAACTCGCCCAATGGGTGCGCTGGTTGGATCAAAGGCACCGCTGCTACTCTTTGCCAGGTCCAGTGCAGCCTGAACAACCATGCGCGTTTGGTCATCAACGACAATCGCTTCACCGGCGTTGAATCTCCCCAGACCGGAATCGGTACGGAATGGGGACATACGCATGTCAATGCTGCGAACGATGCTATCAATCAACCTGCGTGGGTCTTCTTTTGTGTCTGCCATGATAATACGCCAAAATGAGCCAAAGGCCGGTCCTGTCATAACCTTAACATCCTTCGCCCGAGCCCAAACCGGGTAACAAGTCATGCCGGTCAGCGCAGTCGCGAAACCCAACTGAAGTAACTTACGCCGTTTCATGATCATTCAACCTCCAAAATCGTCGAAGAAGACATAATCTTCCGGCACGCCCAGTTTGTTCAATATGGCGCGCACGGCCTCAATCATCAGGGGCGGGCCACACAGATAGTATTCACAAATTGACGGGTCCGGGTGATTTTTCAAATACCGGTGATAGACGACATCGTGAATAAAACCTGTCTCACCATGCCACTCGTCATCCGGTGCCGGGTCAGAAAGTGCAACATTCCAGCTGAAGTTTTCATGCTTTTCCGCCAGACGTTCCATTTCATGGTCATAGTATAGATCAATCAACCCCCTCGCACCGTACCAGTAACTGATGGCCCTGTGATTATTCTTAATTTCCAGTTGATCGACCACGATGGCCCGCAGGGGTGCCATACCGACCCCGCCGCCAATCAACACCATCTCACGGTTGGAATGGTTGGCAAAAAAATTGCCGAACGGCCCTGAAACCTGAACCGGATCACCGGCATGCAAACCGAACAGGTAAGACGAAACGATTCCCGGTGGGGCGTCAGGCTTGCTTGCCGGTGGCAGCGCCAGGCGGATATTCAGGGTAAGACGATTTGTTTCGCGTGACGAATTTGCCAGCGAATAGGCCCGTACAACAGACGTCTTGCTAGCTGCGGTTAAGCCGCGGATGCCCATGCGCTTCCACACTGCGGCATGTGCCGGCGCGATATCGATATCGCAGAACGGCAGTTCAAATGGTGGGGCGACGATCTGAATATAGGATCCGGCCCTGACGCTTAAGCTCTGGCCTTCCGGTAAATCCAGAATGATCTCCTTGATCAGGGGTGACACCGCACGGCTTTCTAGCACAGCGCATGTCCAGGTTTCGGCCGCCAGCCATTGGGTCGGCAACCGGATTTCCAGGGCGCTGCGCACAACCACCTGGCAGGCAAGACGATACCCTTTTTCAACATCAGTTTTCGACAGCGCCCCGCGCTCGACCACGGAAACTTCATCACCCCCCGATACCTGTACCCGGCACAGACCGCAGGTTCCGGCACCGCCACAGCTTGTGGGAAGATGAACACCTCCACCGGAAAGGGCATCGAGCAATTTTTCGCCCAGGTTGGCATCGATAATTTGATCCCCGTTAACGGTTAACGGGGCCGTTCCCTTTAAAACCAGAAGCCAACGGGCACCGAGCACGACAAATGTTAGCGCCATCACCAACCCCGTGAAAATCAGCGAACCTAACATGATTTCAGTCATGGCCTGCTCCCCCAAATTCCAGACCGGTGAATATTGCAAATCCCATTGACATAAGACCGGTCAAGATAAATGCGAGGCCCAATCCACGCAGTCCTTCCGGAACACGGGTTTCATCGATTTTTTCACGCAATGCAGCAAGCGCCCAGATGGCCAGAGCCCAACCAAGGCCAGAACCAAACCCGTAGACGACGCTATCGGCAAAATCCAGGCGCCGTTCGATCATGAACAAACTGGCACCCAGGATAGCGCAATTGACTGTGATCAGGGGTAGGAAAATACCAAGCCCGTTGTAGAGTCGGGGGAAATATCGGTCTAGCACCATTTCCAGAATCTGGACGATTGCTGCAATTACACCTATGGCGGCGATAAGGACCAGGAAGCTCAAATCCAGATCACCGCGTCCAGCCCAGGCGAGCGCCCCATCTTTCAACAGCCATTTATAGAGCAGGTTATTGATCGGAACGGTGATGGTTTCCACGGCGATCATAGCCAGCCCCAACCCGAAAGCAACGTCGAAACGCCGTGATACTGCCAGAAATGTGCACATTCCGAGGAAATAGGACAGGGCAAGATTGTCAGTGAAAATGGCCCGGAGCAGCAGGTCTGTCATTTTTGCGCTCCGTCTTCGATGTTGTTTTGGGCAGATTCATTTTGTTCAGGATGCCGGTTACGAACCCACCAAACGACTAGTCCCAGCAGGAAAAATGCACTGGGTGGCAACGCCATCAAACCGACTGGTGTGAACCAGCCGCCGTCCGATACGGTGATCAGAATTGGGGCACCAAACAATGTGCCGGCGCCCAGCAGCTCTCGGAAAGTGCCCACGATGACCAGAATAACAGAATATCCAAGTCCATTGCCAAGCCCGTCCTGCAAGCTGCGAAGCGGTGGGTTTTTCATGGCGAAGGCTTCTGCCCGGCCCAGTACAATACAGTTGGTGACGATCAGACCAACAAAAACGCTAAGCCGTTTGCTCATATCGAACCAATAGGCTTGCAGCAGTTGATCGACGACAATAACCAGTGAAGCTATGATGGTGATCTGAATAATCAGGCGGATCGTTGGCGGAATGTGGTTGCGGATCACGCTGATGGACACATTGGAAAGGGTTAAAACGAAGATCAGCGCACCGCTCATGACCAGGGAAGTGGATAACGACGTGGTAACGGCCAGGGCGGAACAAATGCCGAGCACTTGCAGGGTCACCGGATTGTTAATCATGATTGGCTCTGTCAGGGGGAGGGGCAGCTTGCTCAATTTATGTCCCCCCGTCGTAGTTTCTCCAAATATGGGCCATAGGCATCTGGTCCCAGCCAGAAACGAATGAGCTTGCTAACTCCGCTGGCAGTCCTCGTTGCACCAGAAATACCATCCACTTCATGCACACCTTTGGCGCGCCCCTTCACGACTTCAATAAGTATTTTGCCGTTTGCATCAACTATTTGCCGGCCCCCCCAGCGACTGGCCCAAGAGTCCTTTTCGATTATTGCGCCTAAACCGGGGGTTTCGTCATGCTCATGAAATTTCACTGCGGCGACAGTGATGATATCGTCTTCCAGGGCCAGGAAACCTTTCAGGGTTGACTTGTACCCCCTTCCACGAACCGGCAATAACACCAGAACAAGTGTTTCCCCATCACGAACTTCATAGACAGTGGCGACATCTTCAATTTGGCCAATACGGGCCGAATCGCGGCTGGGAGGAACTTGTCTCCAGATACCGGTACTTTTATTCACATACTTGCCGCTTGAAAGTTCGACAAAACGGGCTTGCGGTGGTTTGACACCCAATTGATTGACAATCGCCAGCATACCGGCTTTGCTCGCCCTCTCGCGGTTGGCTTCGCGAAGCGGTTGCAGGGCAACAGCGGTAAAAGATACAACCAGAGATGAGATTGCGGCAACCGTGAACGCCATGCCGATAATCTTTCGCGGATGATCATTTGGAAGCGCCAGGAACGATCGCCAAAGGGCAAGTGGATTAGTCACGATGTGGCCTCCACATCACGAGCCTGTCAATCAAGGGAGCGAACAGGCAGCCCAGCAGGGCGGCGAACACAACGCCGTCCGGTTGATCAGGATCAGCAGAGCGGATGACCATTACCAACATTCCAACCAAAAGGCCTTGTATCCAGCGAGCGACTTCAGAGCTTGGAGCACTTTCGGTGCTGGCAGCCAAAAACAGAACACCGGCCACATAGGTACCCAGTAGAGGTTGTTCCCAACTTATATATCCCAAGGTCAGCAGGCTGCCCAGCACCGAACCAAGCACAGCACCGCCAGCAACCCGCCATGCAAGAAAACCTTTCCAAAGATATATCGCTCCACCGGCTAGACTGGCGGTAGCAAAAACCGGATCAAGTGTTTGATCCAATAAGTGGCGAAGCTGGAAACCACCATCCGGATAAGAAAAGAGTGCAAAGGCCAGGGCGATCAAGGCCGGCGGCAAAATAGGTTTTCCACCGAAAACCTCCCGTCCGAAGATGCTGCCGAAGCAGATAGCCACCCCGGCGCTTGCCAGGGAAACCGGGTTTGGCAGGAAAACCACGAACATCAATACGTAAGGAATGATGCCAGGCCCGACAGGGCGCTCCGCCTCCCGCGCGAATTTGGCACCCAAAGCATAAGCAACGAGCAGTGAAAGCGCCAGCAACAATAACCGATCAGTGCCAGCCTCAACACCATCAGCAAACAAACGTGCCGCCAGGGGTAAGGAAAGGCCGACCACTTTAAATTTGTCTTCGCTCATTAATGTAAGCATTCGCGCCGCCTAATAGTTCCCAATAATTTACACTCTCCTGCACTAGGGTGCTGATCCTGTATTATAGAATACCAAATTCTGTAAACGGGATAAAATCCAGAAGATCATCCGGGCTTATTTCTGTGACATCCTCGCCAATTTCTATCAGTCCTTCGGCATGCCGTAATCCGGAAATCAGCCCGGAACCGTCGCGGTCATATTTATGAAGGCGGGTAACACCACTTTCATCTTGTTCCAGATATCCACGCCAAAATTCTCTTCGACCCGGTTTCTTGTTTTTGAATGTCACCCCTGATTGCACCGCGAAACGTCTGGGTTCTTTCCATTTGGAACCGCCAAGCACCAGCAGAGAGGGATGTATATATAGTGAAAAACAAACGAAGCTGGCTACCGGATTTCCCGGGAGACCAAAAAACATGGTATCATTCAATGAGCCAAAACACATTGGCCTGCCGGGTTTTATCGCCAATTGCCACATGTGGCGCGAACCTTTTTCCGCCAGCAGACTGGTGATGTGATCTTCTGATCCAAGTGAGGCTCCACCGCTGGTAATAATAATATCGTGCGTCTTTGTCGCTTGAAGCAGGGTGGTTTCCACGACACCTTTATCATCTGGAAGGATGCCCAGATCGGTGACTTCAACCGGCAAGGAATTCAGCAGCGAAGAAATCATGAAAAAGTTTGCATCAAATACGCTCGCCTTTTCAACGGATTTGCCGGGGCGTATTATTTCATTACCGGTGGAGGCAAGAGCTATTCTCAAAGGTGTGTAGATTTCTAATTCGGCAATTCCGCAAGATGCAATTGACGCGATATCCTGCGGGCGTAACAGGCATCCGGCTTTCAGCAGGGTTTCGCCGGATTTCACATCTTCTCCGGCCAAACGTACATTTGCACCCTTTTTAAAGCCCTGTGGAATAATGACAAACTTTTGTCCATCCTGTTCATGGGGCTGGCAATCTTCCTGCATGGCCACACTGTCAGCACCAACTGGCATGACAGCTCCAGTAAATATCCTGGCAGCCGATGATCCCGGAATCTCGATTGGCTCATTGTCGCCGGCAGCAATTCGCGCAACAAGAGGAAAAAATCCTCCGGTTTTCTTATGATCTTCATGGCAAAAGGCATAACCATCCATGGCTGTATTGTTGAATGCAGGAATGTCTCGCGGCGCCACAATATCCTGGGCAAGTATTTTCCCGCAGGCATGTTCGAGATTTATCGTGGATTTTGTTGCGATTGAAAAAAGCCGGGTTTTCAGTAATTTAATCGCATCATTATGGAGCAATCGTTCCTCATCGTGGGAAAAACAATCATTAATCATTTGATATCCCTTCCGCTGGCATGGTTTGCATATCCTCCCATTGATTTCCCGACAATGATAGATTGTGCTTCACCCAAGTCGTCGGGATTATTAATATTGAAAAATGGGTCCACTTTACAGCCGTCAAATTCGTAAAATGGGAATTCTTCAAACCGGTATGGATGCATTTGTACAAAAGCCATAACCTTGCGTGTTTCACCTGATTTCAGAAATGTTTCCAGCGATTCAAGTAATGTCACCGGCCAGAGTCCAAATACCGGATGGTTGTTCTGACTGGATTTAGCCAGCACAATGGTAGGGTCAGAATTGTCGATGACAGATATTGATTTTAAGCTATTTGCAACAAAATTATCTGGGAAAAACGGGGTATCTGCTGCAACAGTTGCCACATGGCTGATTTCAGGGTTTGAACGCCTCGCGTGATCAAGCAGGGCATGGATGCCGGCGAGGGGACCTGCAAATCCTTCAATGATATCGCAAATGACAGGGTAGCCGGAATTATCAAATCGCTCAGGATTGCCATTTGCATTGATGACAATTGTCGAAACCTGGGTTTCAAGCCGGGCAATCACATGCGAAATCAACGTTTTATCATTGAGTAAAACCAGGGATTTGTCCCGGCCACCCATGCGCCGGGAGAGTCCTCCAGCCAGAACCCCACCCAGTATGTTGCCGGTTTCACTGTTCATTTGAATATTCGGTATTGTGCTTGGATACAGATTTTTCTCGAGCCTCCAGTGTATCAATATAGACCACATAAGATGAGGTGAAAATACCAAAAAATGCGATGGACAGCATCAGTATCAACATTGGGATAGGGTTAGAATCCGGTCCAAGTATTACGCCGGCCAACATGGAAAAAGACGCGCCAAGCAGGATTTGAAGAAATCCGCCCAATCCGGATGCCGAACCTGCAAGTTTGGGGTGCAGCGATACAATGCCGGCATTCGCACCCGGTAGCGTCAAACCATTGCCAACTCCCACAAACGTCAATGGCAAAAAGAAAAACAGTACATTTTTTTCGGTGTTCAGTAATAAAATGATGGAGAAAACAATGCCGACAGCCACTACAAAATTTCCGGATATCATCATACGTGTTACACCAATGTGTTCGGCATAACGTCCAGACATAAAATTACCAAACATGTATCCGATGGAAATTATCGCAAAATACATGCCAAACTGACTCGGTTTTAACAAAAAATACTCTGTCGCCACATATGGGCCGCCGCCAAGAATCGAGTAAAATGTGCCTGCTGATGCAGAAGCCGTCAGCGAATAACCCCAAAACCGTCTTGAACGCAGCAGTACCGGATATGACTGGAATTGGCTTGTAAGGTCGGGTGCCGCTGTTTCCCGGGTTTCTCCCAGATCCGACCAAGTAATAAATAATACGACAATTCCAAATCCGAATAGTAGCCAGAATGCTGCCTGCCAGCCATAATATTCATCCAGAAATCCGCCTATTGTCGGCCCAATCATCGGTGCGATTGCCATGCCCATCGTTACGTAGCCAATCATGCTGGCAGCTTTTTCTCGTCCAACCATGTCACGAATAATCGCTCTTGAAATGACCATACCTGCGGCTGAAAATGCCTGAACAATACGGCCAACCAGCAGCGTTTCGATGTTCGGGGCAAGAATGCAGGTAAGAGTCCCAACAAAGAAACCGAACAATCCGAAAAGCACAACCGGTCGTCTTCCATAATAATCTGATAGCGGACCCAGTATCGGTTGCAGAAATGCGGTGGCAAAAAGGTATAGGGTTATCGTTAACTGAACGACCGCTTTGTCTGTATGAAAATGTTCCGAAATTGATGGCAATGATGGGAGAAAAATATTCATGCTGAGTGCGCTAAGGGCGGTTACCAGCACCAGTGTCAAGATATGCGGTGGCCTTTGTCTGTTTAAGAATGATTGGGTTTGCATCACGATTCCCTGAACAAACGTTCACGATAAACCGTAAAAATGCCGGTTCCTACTATGATTAGTGAACCGACAATTGACATTAAATCGGGGATTTCATCAAAAAATATTATACCGGCAATAATCGCATATATAAGAATTGTGTAGCGAAAAGGTATGATCACACCTATATCCCCAACCCGCATGGCGCCAGCTATGCAAAAATATCCCAATATCAGAAAGCCGGAAGCCAGTATCAGCCACCCGACGGAAACCATATCCACATGAACCCAATTCTCAAAAATCGAGAGCCCCCCACCGACCATCGTAACCAATATTGAAGAAAACAAAGCAATAAAAAGGGTGGGAATTTTTTTTGAAATGAAGCGGGTCGACAAATCGCGAATTGTGATAAAAAATACAGCTGTCAACGCAGCGATTGAATAGATTGTGAATCCTTCCATACCCGGGCGGATAACCACTATTACACCAATGAAGCCGATAATGATCGCAGCAGTTCTGCGCCAACCAAATTTCTCACCAAAAAATATTGCTGCTCCCAGGGTTACTGCCAACGGAGAAGCCTGAAGAATTGCGGTAGCGTTGGCTATTGGCATATTAAACAACGCAAGAAGAAAGGTGATCGTAGCCAACATTTCTGCCGAAGCCCGAAAAATCATCGCTGGCTGGAATACTGCGCGAATCGGACTTAAACCACCGGTTGCCCTGGCAAGCAGCCAGATAAACAGGGTTGCAAACAATCCGCGTATCAGCAGGGTTTGCCCCAATTCCAGCGAGGCGGCGGCATGTTTCACGATGATGTCATTAATGCCATAACCCGCCATGGCTAATGTCATCAGAACGGCACCGCGTGCATTTTCAACAGGCGTGGATGCCAGATGGGTATTCGAGATTTCTGCCATGGCCTGTAATCAGGGGTTTTTCTAAAACTGAGATGACGATAGCTTGAGACCATCTACCCAATTTGCTGCAAATACAACAAAATTTACAATGTTGGCTGTTTGGTTTTTATGCACAGCCAGCTAATATATGAATTATCCGCCGGTTACACTCATATGACGGGAAAGGGAGTGTTTTGAATCGCGGTCAATCAGAAAATCGTGACCTTTGGGTTTGCGCGAAATTGCTTCTTCAATTGCTTGAGACAGTAATTCATCGCCTTCTGAATTGCGCAGAGGTTCACGTAAATCAGCTTCATCATCTTTGCCCAGACACATATAAAGTTTACCAGTGCAGGTTAGCCGGACACGGTTGCAGCTTTCACAAAAATTATGGGTCATTGGAGTAATAAAGCCGATCCGGCCCCCGGTTTCTTTCACCTCAACATATCTGGCTGGTCCACCGGTGTTATAAGCAATGTCTTCGAGCGTATATTTTTCCTCAAGCCGTGCACGTACCGTTGAAATGGGCAAATATTGTTCATTTCGGTCGCCGTCGATTTCACCCAAGGGCATGGTCTCAATCAGTGTCAGATCAAAACCTTCGCCATGCGCCCATTTCATCATCGATTCTATTTCATATTCATTCTGATTTTTAACTGCAACGGTGTTGATTTTGATTTTTAGCCCGGCTTTTCTTGCGCATTCCAGTCCGTTTAGCACTTGGTCAAGGCGTCCCCACCGGGTTATCTTTGCAAATTGGTCTCGATCAAGAGTATCCAGTGATACATTAACCCGGCGCACCCCATATTCGAACAACTGTGATGAAAAACGGTGCAATTGAGAACCGTTTGTAGTGATGGTAAGTTCATCAAGATTGCCATTTTCAATCTGTTGGCCGAGATTGCTGATCAAATGCATTACATTACGCCGTACAAGTGGTTCCCCGCCAGTCAGACGTAAATTACGAACTCCTTTGTTGATAAATGTGACACAAATTCTCTCAAGCTCTTCCAGTGTCAGCAGGTCCCGTCTGGGCAAAAATGTCATGTTTTCAGACATGCAATAGGTGCAACGGAAATCACATCGATCAGTCACTGAAATGCGTAGATAAGTAACACGACGACCAAACGGGTCGATTAGATCAGGTTGAATGGCCATGGTATTTCAAAGAACTTTTAGTGGTAACAAGATCAGCAATGATAACTACATTTTTTCAACTTTACAATTGGGTACAGTCAACCAAAATTCCAATAGCCAGAATTTCGAATGTGGAAAAAATCAGTTTATCATAGCATTGAATTTTTTGATTATGTTTTGATCCAACTCAAACCATTGGGAGATAATGTCACTGTGAAAACGATAGGTGAGTGAAAGGTCGTTGCCAATTTGGATATCACGGATGCAATAGGCTGCTCCACTTCCTTTGTCAGGTTTCACACACCGCGCGGCATACGGTGCCGGACTGTTCTTTTCTACTATCAGGTATTCGTTGATGTATCCATTCTCCGAATCAAGGCGTTGGCTTACCAGACCATTACCCAGGTCAATTGGCGGGCCAATGATGAACTTTTCATAAATTGGATCGACGCGGGCGGTCATGTCTAATGGGCTAAATCTTGGCATCAGGGTGACAAATATGATGTTACTATTAATACTCAGATCATTAAACATTGGCTCTAAATCTTCAGAATAACCCTCCATAGTTGGCCAGTGGAAATACAGATTCAATTTTTTTGCGGCAGTCATCCGCCGCTGGGAAGGATACCGGATCATGTTTGCCGGCACAGTGACAACGTCCGAATTAATGATGATTTTATGTTCTACCGTGCTGATTGTGTGTCCGGCTCGAGCAAATTCAGCACCTGCATAACCAGCGACAAGTTTGACAGCACCCATCAACAAAGCGAGGATCAGGCTGATTATGACAATCAGCCTGAAATTCCCGGCTGGAATTGCGTCTGCCTCGTTTGAGTTTTCCTTTTGCGGGGTTTGAAATTTATTTTGCAGATTTGGCAAACGATGTCGATGGCTGGTGCTGGCACCCGCAGGAATGTTTGTCGGAACATGATCTTCAAAAATTGTGGATTGCATTGATTGGATAAACTCCCTGATAATCAAGACTTGCCGGTGGATGGGAAAAGCACCCAGTATGAAATCTGGTAAATTATGGTAAATTTTGGGTTAATATTTGCTCAATTGTGTTTGCTGAAATTTGCCTAAAGCAATCGAATCGCCTGGATTTTTTCAAGGCAAACAAATTTGGTGCTGGAGTGTTTGCGGAGAAGTTTTTACTATTGAAAATACATTTTATAAATACAGGAGTTACCACCATGACAATTTATGCGCTTGACGGTTTGCAACCAACTTTGCCATCCGGGTTTTATTATATCGCCAGTCGTGCGTCGGTAATTGGCAATGTGATATTGGCAGAGGATGTCGGGATTTGGTTTGGCGTGGTTATACGCGGCGACAATGAGCCCATAACGATTGGTGCCAGAACCAATATTCAGGAAAATTCAGTGATACACACCGACCCGGGGGCTCCGGTTGTTATCGGTGAAGGTTGTACAATTGGTCACAGTGCAATAATTCATGGCTGTAGCATAGGAGACAATTCCCTGATTGGCATGAGAGCAACAGTTCTTAATCACGCAAGAATTGGAAAAAACTGTCTGATTGGAGCCGGTGCGCTAATCACCGAGGGCCAGAATATCCCGGATAATTCACTGGTCGTTGGTGCGCCGGGAAAAGTGATAAGGCAAATCGATAAGGCAGGTGAAAAGACCCTGGAAAATTCTGCAATATCCTATGTGGCCAATGCAAAAAGATTTGCCAAAGGGTTGGTCGAGTTAACTGCTTGATAAACTGGAAAAAACCTGAATATTGCAATCGACTAATTTGCACGCTGTCTGATGTATATAGCTGAAAAAAATGGAGCTGGTCCGGGGGACAATTGGACCAGCTCCTAACCCGGTCAGGTGGGACGGGAATGGTGGGACGCGACCGGGTTAAACGAATACCATCGAACTTTGATTTTGTTGCGCAACACAAATGTTTCTAGCGTTCTAGTGACCCCACGATGCTGCGCCGAGAATCGTCAATGCTTTCCCACCTTCCTGAATGCCTGGATGACTGTCGCTTGAGATATCGGTATTCCGTATTGTTCCAGGGCAGTATTTTATTGTTGAGATTATCCAATGCGTAATCAGCTCTGTCCGTGCGTACAGTTAACACCGCATGTCCATCGCCGTTGGGTAATGTCACTACCGTTATTAGAAGGCTGGAGGCTGGCCAGCCCTTATCCATAAGCAATTTTCGTTTCAGCAACACATAGTCTTCACAATCTCCGTAGTTTTTTGGATAAGCCCAGAATTCTTCGCGTTGATAAAACTCCAGGTCCGTTACCGGTCCTACCGATTGGTTTGAATGGCTATTAATTGCAACCATCTCACTCCATCTATTACGGGTTAGTTTCATCGGTGTAATAAATGCCGATTTGATTGAACAATCCCTGACATATGACTTGCAATATTCAAAATGACCTATTGGTTGTGAAGTTCTACCCATTGTCCTCATGTGGCTTATAGCCGAATTTGCCGCCATAGCAGTGTTGCCGGATAAGATAATCACCCCCAAAGCACTGACCACCCAAGATGTCTTAATAGTTAGCATCGTCATATTTCTTCCCCAATTGAAGGAGTGAATATGACCGGAACAAATTGAGAGGGCTGGAATAAATTCGTTAGATTTTTATCAAACTTTAATTCAAATAAGACTAAAATGTATTTCCTTCTCTGGAAACAGAAAGTTTGAGGAGAACTCAAGTTGAAGATTTGGATCACGTAGAAGTTTTATAACTTATTGAAAATGCTGATTTAATTTTGTTTCAAGGTAATTGGGCAGTGATCGCGGCAAAAATGACCAACTGAAATATGGTGGGCGTAATATCGCAAAACAGGCAACATTCCCTGGTCAAATTTTTCTTTGCTAAACTGTGTCTTGGTAAAGAAATCACTGCCTCGACCATGAAAAATTCTATCTATTGTTGACTGATGCAGCAGTGAGGTGTCGGAAATCATTATCAAATTTCAGGGTGGGGCCCCATTGGCTCCCAACCATCATTGAATGCTGCCAGCTTAATCAGGCAATAAAGTTCGTTGCCATTTGTTTTTACCGCATGGCAATACTCGACATTGAATAATCCGTTTGAGCAAATACTCAACTTGATTGCACTTGCGGTAAATAGCAGTCTGAAACAGATTTGATTTTTCTATTTCATTTAATGTCCAACCCGAAACTCTGAGCAGGATTTGATTTTGCAGAAATTGTTCAATATCAAGGAGTTTTTCGCAGCACAGGGTGGTACCCTTTGCAAGAAAAAATCCACCGATAATGGGCAATTTATGCAAAACCCTACGGGCGAACCTGATTTTGGCTCTTTCGTCAAACCCTGCTCAGAGTTTCGGGTTGGACACTTAGTCTATTCAAGAATTTCATCACCGGCTTCCACTACTATTCCACTGGCGAAAGCATGATTGTAGCGAGAACCGTCTCCGTGAATTACCGACTAACCGTTATTGGCGCCGTTACTGGCTTTCAAAAAGGCTCCAGACCCGGTTGGTGATTGCGACTATATCCTGCTGACATGATAGTGCTGGCGCGCGGGCGGTAACTTGTCTGCAGACCTTTACCGCCATTGTGTAATCCCGAATCTTCATCGCCTTCGTATTGCCGGCAATCACAGTGCCGCGAATCGAGGCAAAATGTCCGGCAGGTAAACGGTTCGGCATTTGCCGTGCCATCCATTGCCAAAGCATGTCGTCAGCCTGATGCGGGTTTCAAAATAGTTGCTGTGCGGTGCGGTGCCGGTGGCATGGAATGCCGTTCCCGGTTCAGTGATGACATCCAATGCGCGAAACGACCCGGCATTGGTAATTCCAGCAAATCTGGATTACGCACCCCTTGCCAGATATAAATCCAGTGAATCTTTACTCTGCAACACTGCAAATTCAACAGCTATGCCATCATCAAAATGTCGAACCACCCGACCGCGCATAGTCCCCAACCAAAGTAATGTTCCAATAGCAGGGCGAACATCGATTTCCAGTGCCGCTCCTGACAATGAAAGATCAATTATCCTGACATCATATCTACGCCCGTCTTCAAGTTTTATTTGTGAAGATTTTACCGTCGGCACTACTCGCTCGTGACGTCTGTCTTCCGCAAGATTTAGTTCATGTCGGTTGGCAAACCATGTTAACTTTGCTGCCATTTTATCGCGTTTTTTATCAGTCGCCTTGAATGACATGGCAAATCCGCTGCCAAAATTGCGAATTATTTTCCCCTCAAGACGGCCAATGTGGTCGATATATGCGATTACTTTTTCGCCGAGTTCACCAGAATTTGCAGTAATCAAAGAAGCGCTGCCTGGTGACATATCCTGAACCTGACATGCATATTCGTGTCGATTTTCCAACATAAATCGCCCAAACAGGGTGACCGCAACGCGTTGAAACTGACGATCTTCCTCAAAGACTCCATCGTCGGGTGATGTTATAAGAGCAGGCGCGTTCATAATATTCCAGCTTTGATGTAGTTTTTCAATGACCAAACTACATCAAGGCTGGTTAATGAATGGTAAGAAGATTTCAATATTAGATTGCCTTTTTGGCAGCCATTCAGGTTTTTCCTCCATCCAGCAGTGTTAAATGCCTGATTTTTCGCTTTCTATTCTGATCTGTTTTGTTATCCTTCAAAGTATCATCGCGCTGAAGGGGAGGAGATAGAATCGGACCATCGTTGCTGATTTCTTCGTGGTTTTGGGTTATTGGGCGAATTGACCTCAGTCTATGTGAAACTATCGGTTCTGCGCCAATCCAGAATGCGGTTCTTTTCGGGCTGGATATGCCAAGGATACGGGTAGTTCCATCATTTATCGGTAAAAGCGGCAACAGCAGTGATTCATAATCCATGAATCTGTTTTGCTCAGTATGCCCAAGATGACTGATTACACATGGGACAAAGTCGGTGTAGACATTAGTAATAGCCCGAAGCACATTGAAATTATCCTCTTCCTGCCAATGTACAAGGTAGCCCATTCCCTTAATTTCTTTCCCATACGCGGAACATAAACGGGTTCCTGCCAGACGATAAATTACGTATTTTGCTTCATGATTGACTTCAAGAATGAATGTATCGCCCAATAATGAGCGGATATCACTGGGTTCGATTTCACAGCGACTCGGCGCTTGTCTTTCGCCTTTCAGGTTCAGCCAGTAGCTGTATAATTGTTTCGAACTTTCAAATCGCATATTAATATCCTGCTTGTACCAAAATCATCTGGTTTTTTTCATTGTCCCTGATTAGTGCCGAATTTGTCTCGAAATGAGACAAAACCAGATAACCAGATCAAGAGGCTGCTTTACAGCTAACAAACAGCACAAATCATGCCAGTTCCATGAGGAAGTGTATTGATTCAATTTCAGATTGTGAACGAAGCAATGTGTTCACTTTTTCACCTATCAACGCAGAACTGGTGTTAAGGTTAACAAAAAGTTTAAGTTGTTCGTCACCAATGGAAATGGAATAACGCTATCAGTTTCTAGATTTTTTGCTCGTGCCATCCACGAATTGAAGAATAATTGTGAACTGACTGGATTGGTAGACTGGCAAAATGCATTACGCACTTGAGCTTGTGTTTATATCTCCGGGATGGGAGATTATATGGACGCGACAAAGCCCGGTAACCAGTGTCATCGTGACATTTGGTTCCGGGCATTTTTTTGGTTAAGAATTCTTGGGTTGGCTTTCACAAATTGTCGTTTATAGAGAAATTGATATAATTTCGTGTTTTGAAATGGTGAGGTCGCTGACCTGCAAAACGCTTCTGCAGACAAAAACGGCAAAGAGGATTGTCAGAAATGCAAAAGGAAAATGATGCCGTAAACCCGCCGATATTTAATATTCCCAGGGTCGCTGTTATCATCATGTTCTTAATTGCGGTGTTTCACGTAATAAGAGTATGGATTGTACCAGATCAATACGATCAGGATTTTATTCTACTTTTTGCCGCAATTCCTGCCCGGTATAGTGATCTGGGAGGATTGCTGCCATATCCGTTTGCTGCCTGGTATACCCCGTTAACCCATGCTTTTGTTCACGCGGATTTGGGGCATTTGCTGATAAATCTGGCATGGATGCTTGCATTTGGTTCGCCGGTCGCCTTGCGCTTTGGGCCTGCACGCTATCTGGCTCTGTTCTGCTTCAGTGCTTTGGTCGCTTTTGCTTTTCATCTGATCACTCATCAAAAGGGGTTTGGACCAATGATTGGCGCATCCGGTGCAGTATCCGCGTTTATGGGAGCTGCGATCCGACTTCAGCGTGATGTTAAAAAACCGGTCTTGCCGTTAACTGAGAGTTTTAAAAATAGGGGATTTCTGGCTTTTGTCGGAGTTTGGTTTGCTATTAATTACCTGATTGGCATGGAACCCGGATTAGTAACGGGTGAAGATACGCAAATTGCCTGGGAAGCACATATTGGCGGTTTTTTGACCGGTCTGCTGCTGTTCAAATTTTTTGACCCCATGGTCCCCGAAAATTCTAATTAGGGCCGAACTTGTATTTTGGTGTCAATTTGGCCAAAATGCAATTGGTTATCCCTGAAACAAGCGAGGAGTTAAGCATGTCGGTAGCAACAATGCTGGAAGGTAAGCCCAGAAATATCATATCATCATTGCCAGATGATAATGTCGCCGTTGTCGTAGGGTTATTGGCTAAACACCGTATCGGAGCGGTTATCATACGTGACAAGTCTGGCAAAGTATTGGGAATATTGTCAGAGCGTGACATTGTTCGCGAAATTGCCCGCGAAGGTGCAGCTGTGCTGAATACGTCAGTATCCGGGTGTATGACCAGCAAAGTATTGTCGTGTACGACAGAGGATTCCATCAATCACGTTATGGAAGTAATGACAGAGAATCGTTTTCGCCATATGCCCGTGATAAACAATGGAGAACTGCTGGGTATTATTTCGATTGGTGATGTTGTTAAATGCAAAATCGAACAAGCCGAACAAGATGCCCAGGATATGAGGGATTACATCACCTCATAAAATGTTTTCAGCAGGGCTACCGGTTCTGGATTTGCCTCTTTTTTTTATGTCGTTTGTTGATCCAGATGAAGTAGATATTGCGCGAATATATGAACAAACCCATTCCCTGGCCCAGTATGAATACTGGATCCATACGGTAAATTGCATATATCAGCAGCATTGCACCTCCAATGAATGAAAAATACCAGAATGCTTCCGGTACAATGCTGATGCGGGCTTTTTCACTTACGATCCATTGCACGATGAAACGCATTGAGAACATAAGCTGAGCGCCAAATCCAACGCTTAACCATATCAACTCGGTTACCGATGTATCTGCCCACCATTGGACCAGTGCATTTATCATAGTGATCTTTCGATGAGTGACTCCAAGACCAGCTTGTATCTACTCTTCCGTGATTTCTGGTGCAATCGTTCTTTTCCGCAGCCATGATACACCAACAAGATCATACATCCCGATTAGCGCTCGATTGAAATTGTTATATTTCGACACACCGGCAAGACGGGCGCGGTCATTAACAGACACATATTTGCATTTGTAGCCATAGGTCTGGAACAAGGCTGGCAAATATCGATGGATAGAGGAGAAAAACGGCAGACGAAGGAAAGCTGATTTCCAGTATATCTTGATGCCACACCCGGTATCAGGGCAACCGTCCCGTAATACCCAGTCTCGAATCTTGTTTGCAGCGCGCGAAGCAAGGCGTTTTGAACCGGTATCTTTTCTGCTGGTACGAATACCCCCAACCAGCGCAACTTTATCAATACCAGAGTTATCCAGAGGGTCATCCAGTTGCTGATACATTTTCGAGATATCGTGAGGGTCATTTTGTCCATCACCATCCATCTGGGCGATAACAGGAAATTTTGCCGCCAGTATTCCCGTACGCAATCCAGCACTTTGGCCAGCATTGGTTAAATGTCTTATATAACGTAATTTCTTAGATGTTTTCCGCAATGAATTGATTTCATGGATTGATCCATCATTTGAATTATCGTCAACAACAATAATCTCACCCAAAACATCTGGTGGAATAGCCTTAAAACTCTCCTCGACCAACCTGCCGATATTACCTTCTTCATTATAGGCTGGAATTACCAGTGATATTTTACTCTTTTTCATCGGAATTATTAGTCAGTATTTTCAGGGATTTGTCGAATTTGTTTTTCATTGACTTGGAGCGGAGTTGATCTCATACACTTTGAGGAAACGCAAGTGCCCATGTAGAGTTCAGTTGCTTGCCTAGGGGAAAATGTCGGTTTGACCACCACTTCTGAAAGCACAAGTATTCCAGCAAACCCACAATTGCAACGGCCCTGGGCACAAATCACCATTGCAGTTATGGCAATTATTTTGATTGTGCGACTGGTTTCGCTGCATTTTAATACCACGGCCCTGTTTTTTGATGAGGCACAATACTGGCTATGGGGAAAGGAACCGGACTTTGGATATTTTTCCAAGCCACCGGTTCTTGGCTGGACAATTGCCTTGTTTACAAAAATTTGCGGGTCCGACAGTGAGTTTTGCCTGCGCTTGCCTTCTTCCATAATCCATACTGGCACAGCTTTTCTTATTTTTCTCACGACCGCTCGATTGTTTGATGCTCGTACCGGTTTTTGGGCGGCAATATCTTTTGCGACGCTGCCGGGAATATCGCTTTCCTCAACATTGATTTCTACAGATGTACCTCTGTTGTTTTGCTGGGCGGGGGCATTGTGGTCATTTTTACGGATAAAAGAGAATATGAACTGGGCGAACACCATTCTGCTGGGGCTGTTTATCGGGTTCGGGCTGATGTCAAAATATGCCATGGCCTATTTCTTTTTGTGTGCACTCATTTACGCATTACTGGACAAACATGCGCGTATTACTGTTTTCAGCCTGAAGTTTTTGACTTCTACGATCATCGCACTGATTATCTTATCTCCAAATATCGCGTGGAATTTTCAACATCAATTCATTACGGCCAGCCACACTGGAGATAATATCGGCTGGCGTGGCAGTGATTTGCATCTGGATAAAGTCGCGGAGTTTATCGGCAGTCAATTCGGGGTTTTTGGACCAGTGTTGTTTGCATTCTTCCTGATCGCTATGATCAGGTTTGTGCGTGAAGGGTGGGCCCCTGAACAGAAATTTCTGGTAATGTTTTCGTTGCCGGTTTTGGTTTTGATCACATTTCAGGCGCTGATGAGTAAAGCCTATGCCAACTGGGCGGCAGCAACCTATGTAGCGGCCAGCATTTTGATCGCGGATATTCTGATTAATCGTGCGCCACCCATCTGGAACCGGATATCCCTTTCTATTCATGTATTCCTGTTCATGGGATTAAGTATCGCAGTTGTCTATTCCGCGCCGGGATATCTCACACTTCCAAACGGTAAAGAACCCTTTGAACGGTTACAGGGATGGCGCGAAATTGCTGATGAAACCAGCAAAAAACTGGATGAATTTGAATATTCTGCGGTTTTAAGTGACCACAGACATCTGACAGCGGAATTGGTCTATACATTGCGCAACCGACCAGAGAAAGTATTTGCATTTCATCAAACAAACTCACCTCATGACCATTACCAAATGACCAGGCCGTATCGCGGTATACCCAGCGGATCGATATTGCTGGTGACCCGCTCACAGAATATTAAAAAATATTCACCCTATTTTCAAGGTATCACCGCTCGGGGTACAGCTGAAATATCATCTGGAAAAATACGAAAACTGTGGTTTTTTCAATTGAATGATTACCGGAGATAATCAATGCATAACCCGACCAGATCTGTCCAGACAGCAAAGAGGCGTGTCAATGTATCGTGAAGCGGATACTGGCAAATTTGCGATTGTGGCAATGGTTTTATCCGCATTGGCTTCAATTGCGGCGGCAGTAGTGTTTTTAACCAACCCGGGGATTGATCTTCTCATCCAGCGGCATTTTTACTCCCAGGAGACCGGGTTTATCCTTAACTTCTACCCGTCTGTTGGTTATTTGCGAAGCTTGGCGATTTATGCCTATGCCTTATGGTATACGACAGTAATCTTCGGACTGGTATCTTCAATTTTCAATGTCGATTGGCGGGTTTCCAACTATTTTGGTTTTGGAATGAAGCAATGGTTGTATCTGACCACTACTTCGCTCATCGGGCCGTTACTGATTGTCAATATCATTCTGAAAAACAATTGGGGCAGGGCCCGTCCACGACAATTGCTGGAATTTGGTGGCAATCAGGAATTCAGTCCGCCGTTATTGTTGTCGGACCAATGCCAGACCAATTGTTCTTTTGTCTCCGGCGAACCTTCTTCCATGTTCATGATATTTATCTCGCTGGCATTTGTTCTGCCGGCAAAACGCTACTTGCTGATCATCCTGATGATAGTCATGGGAACGTTGTCCGGCATCATGAGAATGGGCCAGGGGGGGCATTTTTTGTCCGATGTAATATTTGCCGGGTTATTTATGGTATTGAGCGCGGCCATTATCTACTGGATGATGTTTAATACCAAACGAAGTTGATGTAGCCTTTGATAAAAATTTGATCAACTGCTGCAACAATCGGATCAGTTTTTCAACGCGTTGATCCGTGAACTTAGCTGATCAAAACCGACCGCACCAAAGACAACTTCGCCTCCAACCACGTATGAAGGTGTACCGGTGATACCCAGGTCATTAGCAATCAAATTGTTTTCGCGAAGCGCTTCGATGATATAAGGCTTTGCCATTTCTTGGCGCAACAATTTTTCGTCCACACCAAATGACACGGCCATCTCAATTGCCTTTTTCTCACCTTTGCGTCCCCTGATACTCAGCAGTTTCTGGTGAAACTCATAGTAGTCTTCCGGCTTTAACGTACTAAATGCAATGCTGACATTATGGGCTTCATAGGATTGTTGTCCCAATACCGGCCATTCCTTGATAATGAATTTCACATCAGGATTGGTTTCAAGAATTTTTTTCATATCGATCATCGCCCGCTGGCAATAGGGGCAGTTGTAATCGAAAAACTCGACAACCTTATACTTGGCATCCGGATTGCCAATCTCAACCTGATATTTTGAAGAGTAGATTATCTCAGCTTTTTTGGTCAAAGTTTCCTGCTGCTTTGCCACTTGTTCAGCTTTTTGTCTGGCTTCAAAAATTTCCTGCATTTCACCGAGGATTTCCGGATTTTTCAGCAAATATTCACGGATAATTTTTTCAATTTCTGGCCTGTCGGCTGCATCAAGAGCAGCGGTAGAGGTTGGAAACAAAGCTGTGGAAATGGAAATGAATAAAACAGCGAATGCAAATCGTGGGGTGTATTTCATCTAATAAATTCTCCGGATGGAATCATATGCAGTTGTTATTTCACTAACATTCGATCCAGTTTTTGGGTTTATGATCAGGGTTAGCGTTTTCTTTTCGGCACCTTATACTTGATAATATCGTGAAGTCGAAGCCATTGTGGTGATCCTGTCTTCAACTTTTTTTGAGCACGCATTGCATATTGTTTGGCCTGTTTGTATTTGCCGATATTAAAATTGTGTTCAGCAGCAGCTGCCAGTGCCAGGCTCTGGTTACCTTTCATTCCATAGGCCCGTGCCAGATATTCATAGCCATTACCTGTCTTTGGGTCCCGGGAAATGCCAGCTTTTAGTTCCTTGATCGCCTGATCAACCAGGTTACGATTGCCGGTTTCAAGCATTGCATGGCCGAGTCCAATCTTGATAATGCCGGATTTGTGCTTGTCCAGTTTATAGGCTCGCTGGAAGGGTTTGATTGCCGCCTGACCTTTGCCGGATTTTAACAATATCTCCCCCTTCATTTCATGTAGAAATGCAAAATTCGGATACTGTTTGATCAGTTTGTTAATCTTCTGAATTGCTGCACCATATGATCCGGCCAGATAAGTCGCGATTGCATCGCCATAACGAGCTGCCGGGGAATTCAGGTTTTTGGAAAACAGCCGGCGCACACCAACGCCACCACGGGTATAAGCGGCTATTTTCGCCCGGGCCATATCATGGCGAAATTGCAGGCTTTTACTATCAAGTTTTGAAAAATACGGGCTAGCATGTGCCAGCTCTGTCATGAAGGCTATACGTTGTCGGGGCAAGGGATGGGAAACCCTGTAAGGATCTGTATTGGCTGAGAGGTTCAGCGAGCGTGAAAATCGCTTGAACGTTGTTAGCAGTCCTTTTGATGATTGCCGGGTCTTTTGCAGCAGGTTAAAAGCTGTTCGATCAGCCGAACGCTCCTCTTCACGCTGATAGGAAAGGGTGCTGCGTCTGAATGCATCACCCGAGCCATATATCAGTGCCCCACTGGCCGCATCCCCGGCTTCACCACCGGCAACCGCTGCGCCGACACCGGCCAACATGCCTAGCACGGCCAGTATTTGGGCTTTTTCAACCCGGTCACGTAACCGGTGCAAATGTCCACCGACGATATGTCCGGTTTCATGGGCAATCACACCAATGATTTCGTTCGGCACCAATGCGGTCTGGATTGCTCCCAGATTGATAAACATAAGCCTGCCGGTAACAAACGCATTGAACTCCGGTTTATTTACCAGATAGATTTTTATACTTTTTTTGCCCAGCCCAGCCGCCGCGAAAATCGGTGAGGTATAATCTTTCAAAAGCCCTTCTATTTCAGCATCGCGCACCAGTGGTGGCGCTGAACGTTTTCTCTGGGCCGCAGAATCACCTGCCGACGATGAGAATACAGACAAGAAAAACAGAAATATAAGGGTTGCTTTACCCAAAATGCTGAAATGTTTCATACAATTATCCGTTATGTTTTCCCGTAAGGTTAGACTGGTAGTAACTAATTCCTCAATAAGGCAGATTTACGCCAAATAAGATAGTTCTATTCAACGTTTTCAGCTGTAGCATTTCTTGGAGTTTGTTCAATAATTCCTGAATGCTTTGATTTGGCTCATTTTGTTCGAAATCAGCGTCTCTTTTGCATCATGGACAAGGTGTCCCTGCAAAAAAGAAACCGCTGATAACGGGCGAGATGGGCCAAACCCCCAGCTAATTTTTTGGGGCGGAACGAATTTCGGCCCCTTTCCTGAAATGGCCAGCCATTCAGCGGAAAATTCATCAAGAAAGTTGCTCGAAATTCATCTACGTCAAATCCGTCAGGAATTCTTGAAGACTCTTATGGGTTGAATTGTTTGTCTCGGTTCCAATTTTTAGGTTTGGCAGGCTTTTGGACATTCGTTGAATATACAAAATCCAAATTATAAGCCAGTTTATACTATATCCGGTTATTCAGGGCCTGATCCTGGCTAAATCAGATTTTGATTGGGCGATTGACGTTTTGGTGCTGATAATAATTTGTGGTTACCGCAAAAAGTCAATCGAACGCCGCTATATGACGCCAATGAAGGTAAAGAAGCGCTGGTCATTGCGAATAAGAGTGTCTATCACCGTGCACTGGGACCGTGCATTGGAGATGGAATATCAAACTTCATTCATTGGAAACAATTGAATATCTGACAAGAAACGGACAGGTAACAGGTATATGCAGATGTTAATTTCTCCATCAAACCGCTCGAATATCGATTCATTTATCGCAATGGATGTGGTGGCGAAAGCGACTCAATTATCCGCGCAGGGCAGGGACATTATTTCAATGGCTGTCGGGCAACCCGGTGCTCCGGCTCCAAAATGTGCTTTGGAAGCGGCAGTTCTCCAAATTCAATCCGGATCTGTCGGCTATACCGGCGCTCCCGGGATTGACAGGCTGCGAAACCGGATCGCGGAACATTACAAAATCAAATATGATGTGGAAGTAGATCCGCAGCGGGTTTTTGCGACAACCGGTTCATCGGCCGGATTTGTTCTGGCATTCTTATCGATGTTTGACGCAGGAAGTCGCATTGCAATTCCGTCTCCCGGCTATCCCGCCTATCGCAATATTATCAAAGCACTTTCGATGAACCCGGTGGAGATTCAAACCACCCCCGAAAGCCGTTGGACTTTAACGGCTGGGTTACTTGAAGATGCACATAGATCAGAAAAGTTGGACGGCGTGCTGTTTGCCAATCCGAATAATCCAAATGGAACTATGCTGGAACGCGGGGAATTCGTGAAGCTAATGGAAATGTCATCCAATCTCGGCATTCGCTTCATATCGGATGAAATTTATCACGGCCTGACTTACACAATGGATGAGACCTGTGCCCTGGAATTTTCAGATGATGTCACTATCATTAATTCCTTCTCCAAATATTATTGTATGACCGGTTGGCGAATTGGCTGGATGATTGTCCCCGAATGCCTGATAAGAACCATTGACCGGCTGCAGCAAAATCTGTTTATTTGTGCGCCTGAAATCTCTCAGGTGGTTGCACTGGCGGCTTTTGACGGACAGCAGGAGATGGAAGCTGTGCGGCAAAATTATGAAACAAATCGCGCGTTATTTCTGGATCGTCTACCAAAGCTCTCATTGACCAATATCCAGCCGATAGACGGGGCGTTTTACGCCTATGCTGATATCAGCCCGCTTTCAGCCAATTCCATGCAACTGGCAAATGAAATACTTGATCAAACCGGTGTTGCTGTGACACCCGGGTTGGATTTTGATTTGTTGAGAGGCGGTTCATGGATGCGTTTTTCCTTTGCCGGAAATTATCAGCGCATGGTAGAGGGATTTGATCGAATGGATCACTGGTTGTCGCGCAGGTAAACCAGAAGGGGTCCAACATTCTCGTTTCCGCCAAATTGAGCTTCATTATTGGGCAAAACTGAGAAATAATTGTGAGGAATTGATAAAGGTCAATTTTTCACGCTTTGTCTCTTGCCATTGTATAGTCTGTGGGATAACCAACTTCCAACATATCTGTACTGGAAATTGAGCGAAAAAGCGGTCACAATCTGTTATCGTAATAAATAGGAGCGCATAACTTGGAATCATTGCTGCTATCATATCTTCCGGTAATCATATTTATAGGTATTTCACTGATTATTGGCATGGCACTTCTGGTGGCCCCCTTCCTGGTCGCGTTCAAAGCCCCCGACTCTGAGAAATTGTCAGCTTATGAATGTGGTTTTAACCCGTTTGATGATGCGCGCATGAAGTTCGATGTCCGATTTTATCTGGTCGCCATATTGTTCATCATCTTTGATCTGGAAGTTGCCTTCCTGTTTCCATGGGCCGTCAGTTTTGGAACATTGGGTTGGTTTGGATTCTGGTCGATGACAGTATTCCTGGGGATTCTCACCATTGGATTTATTTATGAGTGGAAAAAAGGTGCCCTG
The DNA here is from genome assembly GCA_024225445.1 of Hyphomicrobiales bacterium. Taxonomy (GTDB): domain Bacteria; phylum Pseudomonadota; class Alphaproteobacteria; order Rhizobiales; family Rhizobiaceae; genus JAAEMP01. The sequence goes on from JAAEMP010000144.1 coordinate 55,643, forward strand.
GAATGGGATTGACCTTGTTGGCTGAACTAATGGTTATCCGCAAAGAGCTCGAATAAAGGCTCCAGAATACTGTTGGTAGCAGGAAAGATGCGCAACGATGAATAAGAAAGCACGTAAATGAGAGACGGCTCAACCACCCTTATCGCACCACAGCCCAAAGGTATTGTCGATCCTGCAACAGGAAAACCCATCGGCAGTGACGGAATGTTTTTTGGTGAAATAAGTGATGAACTGGCGGATAAAGGATTTCTTGTTACCTCAACGGACGAACTGATCACCTGGGCCCGTACTGGCTCTTTGATGTGGATGACGTTTGGACTGGCTTGTTGTGCAGTTGAAATGATTCAAATGTCGATGCCGCGATACGATGCGGAGCGTTTTGGCTTTGCACCCCGCGCATCCCCGCGCCAATCCGATGTGATGATTGTTGCTGGCACATTAACCAACAAAATGGCTCCGGCATTGCGCAAAGTTTACGATCAGATGCCGGAACCACGATATGTGATATCAATGGGTTCGTGTGCAAATGGTGGCGGATATTACCACTACTCTTATTCGGTTGTGCGTGGATGTGATCGAATCGTGCCGGTGGATATATATGTTCCTGGCTGTCCGCCGACTGCTGAAGCCTTGTTATATGGTGTTATGCTATTGCAACGTAAAATTCGCCGCACCGGCACCATTGAACGCTAGGGACATCGAAGATGAGTGAAGTTGAATATCACGATATCCTGTCAGAACTGGCCAAACATGTTGCTGGAGAACTCGGTGAAACCGTGACCAGTTGGCAAATTGCTTTTGGTGAATTGAACGTCAATTTAAAAAGGCAGGATGTAATTGGGGCGATGCGTTTTTTACGTGATGATAAACGCACTAATTTCGTATGCTTTATCGATTTGTGTGGTGTGGATTATCCCGAGCGTGAAGCGCGTTTTGACGTGGTCTACCACTTGCTTAGCCCCAAAAACAACACCCGTATCCGCCTTCGTGTACAAACGGATGAAGAAACCCCGGTGCCCAGTATTACAGGCATTTATCCTGGAGCAGGATGGTTTGAACGTGAAGCTTACGACATGTATGGCATCCTGTTTACCGGTCATCCGGATTTACGTCGCCTGTTGACCGATTATGGTTTTGACGGTCATCCGCTAAGAAAAGATTTCCCGCTGACCGGTCATGTGGAAACACGCTATGACGATGAGTTGAAGCGAGTGGTTTACGAACCCGTGGAATTGCGACAGGAATTCAGAAATTTTGATTTTCTCTCACCCTGGGAAGGCACCCAATACGATCTGCCAAACGAAGATGTCGGCAGTGACAAGGGGAGCAAATAGTAATGGCCGAAACCTCCGTTCGTAATTTCAGCATCAATTTTGGCCCCCAGCACCCCGCAGCACATGGAGTATTGCGACTTGTGCTTGAACTGGATGGAGAAATTGTAGATCGCGTTGATCCGCATATCGGTCTTCTCCATCGTGGCACTGAAAAATTGATGGAGTACAAGTCCTATCTGCAGGCAGTGCCCTATCTTGATCGTCTGGACTACGTTGCGCCAATGAACCAGGAGCATGCTTTTGCTCTGGGCGTCGAAAAATTACTGGATATTGGTGTGCCGCGCCGCGGGCAGCTTATTCGCATATTATACAGTGAAATTGGACGCATATTGTCCCACTTGCTGAATGTAACTACCCAGGCCTTGGATGTTGGCGCTCTGACCCCCCCATTATGGGGATTTGAAGAACGTGAAAAGCTGATGGTATTTTATGAGCGTGCCTGTGGCGCACGTTTGCATTCTGCCTATTTTCGTCCCGGTGGCGTACACCAGGACCTGCCCCAGGATCTGATCGATGATATCGAAGCCTGGTGCGATCCTTTTTTGAAAGTGTGTGATGATATCGAAGGTCTTTTGACCGACAATCGCATTTTCAAACAGCGTAATGTCGATATCGGTGTTGTCAGTCTTGATGATGCATGGGCTAGAGGATTTTCAGGCGTCATGGTCCGCGGTTCGGGTGCAGTGTGGGATTTGCGCAAAAACCAGCCTTATGAATGCTATGACGAATTCGAGTTTGATATCCCGATTGGTAAGAACGGCGACTGTTATGACCGTTATCTGATCCGTATGATGGAAATGCGCCAATCGGCATCAATCATGAAACAGGCAATCAAAAAACTGAACGATGAGGGCCCGGGCCCTGTTTCTTCACTTGATGGCCGCATCGTTCCACCAAAACGCTCGCAAATGAAGCGTTCCATGGAAAGTCTTATCCAGCATTTCAAACTGCATACCGAGGGCTACAAAGTGCCCGAAGGTGAGGTTTATACAGCAGTGGAAGCACCCAAGGGTGAATTCGGAGTTTATCTCGTATCAGATGGGTCAAATCGGCCCTATCGTTGCAAAATCAAGGCACCAGGGTTTTCCCATCTGCAGGCACTGGATTTTCTTTGCCGAGGGCACCAACTGGCCGATGTTTCAGCCGTGATAGGGTCGATTGATGTCGTATTTGGTGAGGTGGACAGGTAATGAGTAACAGTAATTTCATAGCAAGCAATAACTTCGTGAGAACGATCTAGATGTCAGCACGTCGATTAGCACAGGACAGTCTCCAGCCCGCTTCATTCAAGTTCAATGCTGCGAATGCAAAATGGGCTCGTGAAACAATAAGAAGATACCCTAAAGGGCGCCAGGCTTCCGCCGTGATTCCTTTGCTGATGCGGGCTCAGGATCAGGATGGCTGGGTTACCAAAGCTTCCATTGAAACGATGGCTGATATGCTGAATATGCCCTATATCCGGGTATTGGAAGTCGCCACATTTTATACCCAGTTTCAATTGCAACCGGTTGGCACCAAGGCACATATACAGGTTTGTGGTACCACACCCTGCATGCTGCGCGGGGCGGGCGATTTGATCGCCGTGTGCAAGAAGAAAATCTCTCAGCAACCATTTGAAACCAATGAAGATGGCACCCTTTCCTGGGAAGAGGTTGAATGTCAGGGTGCCTGCGTTAATGCACCAATGATCATGGTATTTAAAGACACATATGAAGACCTCAGTGCTGACAGGCTGGAAGAGATTATCGATGCATTTCAATCCGGTGAAGGCGACAAGATCAAACCTGGTACCCAGATAGAGCGTATAAATTCTGCGCCTTTTGGAGGTTTAACCGCTCTGACCACCGATCCCAATGTAAAAAAAGCGCAATCATCAGGTCGCAGTAATAACACTTCGAAAGTGGCAACTGCCAAGTCAACATCGCGGGCAGGTAGCACGAAACCGGTGAAAGCTGCACCCGTTGCAAATCTTGACGACAAAAATCGCCCTAAAAGCATCGAGAAGCCCAAACAGGCTGATGATCTCAAGTTGATTTCCGGTGTTGGCCCCAAGCTTGAGGGGGTATTGCACACCCTGGGTATATACACATTTTCGCAGATTGCCGGCTGGAAAAAAGCTGAGCGCGAATGGGTGGATATCTACCTGAAATTCAAGGGAAGAATAGAACGTGATCTGTGGATCAAACAGGCAAAGGCTTTGGCCAGGGGCGGTCGCGAAGAATATGTGAAAGTTTTTGGCAAAGAGCCAAGATAGAATTTTGAGATTTGAAAATTTCCACCCGTTACCGGTGGCACTAAACGAGAATGGAAAAGCGTGAGATATGTTACAGGATAAAGACCGCATATTCACCAATATTTACGGCATTCATGAGCGTTCGCTAAAGGGCGCTATCGCCCGTGGGCAGTGGGATGGGACTAAAGGGTTTGTCGATCAGGGTCGTGACTGGATCATTGACCAGATCAAGGGTTCCGGTCTGCGCGGGCGTGGTGGGGCCGGTTTTCCTACTGGTTTGAAATGGTCATTCATGCCAAAGGAAAGTGATGGACGCCCAAGTTACCTTGTTGTTAATGCAGATGAATCGGAGCCCGGCACCTGTAAAGACCGTGATATTATGCGTCACGACCCCCATATTCTGGTGGAAGGCTGCCTGATCGCCGGTTTCGCTATGGGGGCACATCATTGTTACATCTATGTTCGCGGTGAGTTTGTGAGAGAACGTGAGGCACTGCAGCGGGCAATTGATGAATGTTACGAAGCCGGGTTGATCGGCAAAGGCAATAAACATGGCTGGGATTACGACATTGTTGTTCACCATGGAGCCGGGGCCTATATCTGCGGTGAGGAAACCGCTTTACTGGAAAGCCTGGAGGGTAAGAAAGGTCAACCACGCCTGAAACCGCCATTTCCGGCAAATGTTGGTCTTTACGGCTGTCCGACGACTGTCAATAACGTGGAATCGATTGCCGTAACACCAACAATCCTGCGCCGCGGTTCTTCTTGGTTCAATGCATTTGGTGCAGAGCGAAATTCGGGAACCAAACTGTTTTCCATATCCGGCCATGTCGAGCGTCCGTGTACAGTGGAAGAGGCGATGTCGATACCTTTCCGTGAGCTGATTGAAACCCATTGTGGTGGCATTCGCGGCGGCTGGGATAACCTGCTGGCAGTTATTCCCGGCGGTTCGTCGGTGCGTTGCGTACCAGGTGCGGACATCGTTGATTGCCCGATGGATTTCGATTCACTGATGGCGCATAAATCCGGCCTTGGAACTGCAGCAGTAATCGTGATGGACAAATCCACAGATATCGTGCGCGCAATTGCCAGACTGGCATATTTTTACAAGCATGAAAGTTGCGGACAGTGTACCCCTTGCCGTGAAGGTACCGGATGGATGTGGCGAGTATTGACCAGAATGGTTGACGGGCGAGCCGAGAAAAAAGAGATCGACATGCTACTGGAAGTATCAAAACAGGTCGAGGGACATACAATTTGTGCATTGGGAGATGCTGCGGCATGGCCGGTACAGGGACTGATTACCCATTTCCGTGGTGAAATTGAACGCAGAATTGACGAATACTCCTATCGTTCCACCTCGGACGGAGCAGTGAGTGACAAGGTGTTGGAGGCAGCGGAGTAGGGACATGGCAAAAATAGTCATTGACGGAAACGAAATTGAAGTGCCCGATCACTATACCCTGCTGCAGGCTTGTGAAGCAGCCGGTGCTGAAGTGCCACGGTTTTGTTTCCACGAACGCTTGTCGATTGCCGGCAATTGCCGCATGTGCCTGGTCGAAGTCAAAGGCGGCCCGCCAAAACCGCAAGCCAGTTGTGCGGTAGGGGTGCGCGATTGTCGTCCAGGTCCCAATGGTGAACCTCCTGAAGTCCTGACCAAGTCTGCGATGGTCAAGAAAGCCCGTGAAGGAGTGATGGAGTTTTTGCTTATCAACCACCCATTGGATTGTCCTATTTGCGATCAGGGTGGTGAATGTGATCTTCAGGATCAGGCCATGGCATATGGTATCAACAAGGACCGGTTTGTTGAAAACAAGCGTGCCGTTGTAGATAAATATATTGGGCCGCTTGTCCGCACCAAAATGACTCGTTGTATTCATTGTACCCGCTGCGTGCGATTTACCACAGAAATTGCAGGTATCTCTGAACTGGGTCTGCTGGGCCGTGGTGAAGATGCCCAGATTTCAACCTATATGGAAAAAGCTCTAACCAGTGAATTGCAGGGTAATGTTATCGACCTTTGTCCGGTTGGGGCTCTGACGTCTCGTCCTTACCAGGATACAGCAAGACCCTGGGAACTGAACAAGACCGAGAGCATCGATGTTATGGATGCGGTTGGTTCAAACATACGCGTTGATGCGAGGGGCCGTGAGGTTATGCGCATCATGCCGCGTTTGAATGAAGCGGTAAATGAAGAGTGGATTTCCGATAAAACCCGTTTTGTTTGGGATGGTTTGCGTACACAGCGTCTTGACCAACCTTATGTTCGCAAAAACGGCAAGCTGTTGGCGGCTGGCTGGAACGAGGCATTTGAGGCAATCAAGACAAAAATAGCAGATATAAAGCCTGCCAGAATTGGGGCAATTGCCGGCGATTTATCCAGTGTCGAGGATATGTTTGCACTGAAATCGCTGATGGGCATGATCGGTTCAAAGAACTTCGATTGCCGTGAACCCGGCAATGTTACTGATCCGGCCAATGGTCGGGCCAGCTATCTGTTCAACACAACGATAGACGGTATTGAAGAATCGGATGCCTTGCTGATTATCGGTTCAGATCCACGTATAGAAGCGTCTATTCTTAATGCCAGAATTCGAAAACGTTCAAAAAAGGGCGATTACCCGATTGGTGTTGTCGGTGAAGTATCTGATCTGCGTTATAATTACACCTCACTGGGTGCAGAGGCCGGTATTGTCAAGGATTTGCTATCTGGTAAAAACAAATTTGTTTCAAAATTGAAGCGTGCAAAAAAACCGATGATTATTATCGGTCAAAGTGCATTAAACCGGTCTGACAGTGAGGCTTTACTGAAAAATGCCGCCGAGCTGGCGGTGCAGGTGAAAGCTGTATCCAAGGACTGGAATGGATTCAATGTTCTCCAAATGGCTGCTTCACGTGTAGGTGGCCTGGATATCGGATTTGTCCCGCCAGCAGGCGGCAATGCAACTGCCGCAATTATGGAATCCTCGGATCTGACTTTCTTGCTAGGTGCAGATGAGCTGGATATGAGTTCACTGAAGGGGTTTGTTGTCTATATCGGCACCCATGGAGACAGAGGCGCCCATCGGGCAGATGTGATATTACCGGCCTCAACTTATACGGAAAAATCCGGCATATACGTGAATACGGAAGGTCGTGTACAAATGGGGAATCGAGCTGCATTTGCGCCCGGTGATGCGAAAGAGGATTGGGCAATTATCAGGGCGCTATCCGCTGCTCTGGATAATGCGCTGCCGTTCAACTCACTTGGTCAATTGCGAGACCTTGTTTTTGCTGAATATCCCCATCTGGCACAGTTTGATAGTATTGATAAAAGTGATATTGCCGATATCACCGCATTGGCTAGCAAAACCGGTAAAATCACCAAACAGCCGCTGACAAGTGCAGTGAAAGATTTTTATCTGACCAACCCGATCGCCCGGGCATCCAGGGTGATGGCTGAATGCTCGGCTTTGGCGCGAGATCAGGGCGGCGAACTGATGGATGCAGCAGAATGAACAAGGCTTTGAAACGGAATATAAACTGATGGACCAGTTCATTGACACCTATGTGATCCCGGGCGCGATCATGATCGCCCAAAGCCTGTTGCTGCTGGTTGCCGTACTGGTTTCCACAGCGATACTTATTTATGCTGAGCGCAAGATATGGGCAGCAGTCCACATGCGTCGCGGGCCGAATGTAGTTGGACCATGGGGCGTTATGCAGCCTTTTGCCGACTTCCTGAAATTCCTTCTGAAAGAGCCGGTAATTCCTGCGAGTGCCAGCAAAATCGTTTTTGTGATTGGCCCTCTCGTGTCCGTGACATTAGCACTTGCCGCATGGGCGGTTATACCTGTCAATCAAAACTGGGTAGTGGCAGACGTAAACATCGGGATTTTGTACATATTTGCGGTTTCTTCCCTGGGTGTATATGGCGTGATAATGGCCGGATGGGCTTCAAATTCAAAATATGCTTTCCTTGCAGCACTGCGTTCGGCTGCTCAGATGGTTTCTTATGAAGTCTCCATAGGCTTTGTCATCATCACCGTGTTGTTATGCGTGGGGTCTCTCAATCTCACCGAAATCGTGTTGAGCCAGCGTGACGGGGCCGGCACCATGCTGGGGCTTTCTCCGTCCTTTTTGGATTGGCATTGGCTCGCGTTGTTCCCGATGTTTGTCATATTTTTTATCTCGGCCCTCGCAGAAACCAATCGTGCTCCTTTTGATTTGCCGGAAGCAGAATCCGAATTGGTTGCCGGTTACACTGTGGAATATTCCAGTTCATTGTTCTTGCTGCAATTCTTAACGGAGCTTGTTGCAGTTCTTGCAATGTCGGCAATTACAGTGGTGCTGTTTCTTGGTGGGTGGTTGCCTCCATTGCAGATTGCACCCTTCACCTGGGTCCCCGGTGTTGTCTGGTTCCTGGCCAAGTTGTGGTCAGTAGTGTTTATGTTTTCAATGGTGAAGGCGATAGTCCCGCGCTATCGTTATGACCAGTTGATGCGCCTTGGCTGGAAAGTGTTCCTGCCAATTTCCTTGTTCATGGTATTTGCTACGGCCCTTGTACTGCAACTGACCGGATGGGCCGCGTGATGAAAAAATTGTGGAAAGACAAACTATGCGTATAGCACAAGCCGCAAAATCTCTTTTGTTAAAAGAATTCGTCGGTGCCTTTATTCTGGGCATGCGCTATTTGTTTGCAAAAAAAGTGACCATTAACTACCCGTTTGAAAAGGGACCGGTCAGCCCCCGTTTTCGTGGAGAACATGCTTTACGCCGTTATCCAAATGGCGAAGAGCGTTGTATTGCCTGCAAACTGTGTGAAGCCATTTGCCCGGCACAGGCCATCACCATTGAAGCAGGACCGCGCGGTAACGATGGTACCCGACGCACGGTTCGTTACGACATCGATATGGTCAAGTGTATCTTTTGCGGTTTTTGCCAGGAAGCTTGTCCTGTGGACGCCATTGTTGAGGGGCCAAATTTCGAATTTGCAACGGAAACACGTGAAGAACTTTACTACGACAAGGAAAAACTGCTGGATAATGGCGACCGCTGGGAACGCGAATTGGCGCAAAATCTGCGTATAGACGCGCCTTATCGATAGGAACAAAAACGATGATATTGACCGCACTATTTTTCTATCTGTTTGCCACCGTGACTATCGGAGCGGCATTCATGGTGATTACCGCGCGAAATCCGGTCCATGCGGTTCTTTTCCTCATCCTGGCTTTTGTTAATTCTGCCGGATTGTTCATGCTGGCTGGCGCAGAGTTTTTGGCTTTATTGCTGATCGTTGTCTATGTTGGCGCGGTGGCAGTTCTGTTCCTGTTCGTGGTGATGATGCTGGATGTGGATTTTGCGGAATTGCGGGCCGGATTTCTGGATTATTTACCGGTCGGTGGAGTCATTGGACTGATTGTTCTGGCTGAATTGCTTATTGTATTGGGAAGCTGGGTTGTAGCGCCAGGTGCAATTGGTGATCCGGTTCAACCGATACCCGATATGGACAAGGTTTCCAATATCCGGGCTTTGGGCGATTTATTATACACGCGTTATGTCTTTTTCTTCCAGATTGCCGGCATGGTGCTTTTGGTGGCAATGATTGGCGCCATTGTGCTGACTTTGCACCATAAGGATAAGGCAAGACGGCAGAATATTGGTGCCCAGATAGCGCGCAATCCGGCAAGTGCCATTGAGGTAGTAAAAGACGTGAAACCGGGACAGGGTTTATAGGGGCAATTTATGGAAATCGGAATTTCACATTTTCTAACCGTAGCTGCGATCCTGTTTACCATCGGGATTTTGGGAATTTTTCTAAACCGGAAAAATGTCATCATCATTTTGATGTCAATCGAGTTGATATTGTTGGCGGTAAATATCAATTTTGTCGCTTTTTCCCAGCATTTGGGTGATTTGACGGGACAGGTATTTGCGCTTTTCGTTTTGACCGTTGCGGCAGCCGAGGCATCAATTGGTCTCGCCATATTGGTCGTATTTTTTCGCAATCGCGGCACTATTGCCGTTGAAGATGTTAACGTGATGAAGGGCTAGCTTGAAGCGATGATACACGCGATTGTTTTTTTCCCGCTTGTCGGTTTCCTGTTGGCTGGCCTCTTCGGCCGCTCTATTGGTTCCAAGGGATGTGAATATTTGACCACAGGCCTGTTGCTGTTGTCAGCATTCCTGTCCTGGTATGTCTTTTTTACTGTAGGTTTTTCAGATGTCGAACCGAAAACCATTCAGGTATTGCAATGGATCAGTACCGGAGATCTTACAATAAACTGGGCTTTCAGAATTGATACCCTGACCGCTGTCATGCTGGTTGTTGTGAATACCGTTTCCAGTCTTGTTCACATGTATTCAATCGGTTATATGCACCACGATCCACACCGGCCACGTTTCTTCGCCTATTTGTCATTGTTTACCTTTGCCATGCTGGCGCTGGTGACTTCTGACAATCTGCTGCAAATGTTTTTTGGCTGGGAAGGTGTTGGGCTTGCCTCGTATCTGTTGATTGGATTTTGGTACAAGAAACCGTCAGCCAATGCGGCGGCGATCAAGGCATTTATTGTCAACCGGGTAGGCGACTTTGGTTTCGCACTTGGAATATTTGGCCTGTTTGTCCTCTTTGGTTCGATTGAATTCACCACCATATTCGCCAATATCCCTGAATATATGGCTAATGGAAAAGACGGCGAAACGGCTCTCGATTTCCTTGGTTATCAACTGGATCGCTCCAGTGCGATTACCGTTGTGTGTTTACTGCTGTTCATGGGAGCAATGGGTAAATCTGCCCAGTTTCTGCTCCATACCTGGCTTCCCGATGCGATGGAAGGGCCAACACCGGTATCGGCGCTGATTCATGCTGCAACCATGGTAACCGCAGGTGTATTCCTGGTGGCCCGTATGTCGCCTGTGTTCGAATTTTCACCCGTTGCCCTGACCTTTGTTACTTTTATTGGCGCCACAACAGCATTCTTTGCGGCAACAGTTGGACTGGTGCAAAATGATATCAAAAGGGTAATTGCCTATTCCACCTGTTCGCAACTTGGCTATATGTTTGCAGCCTTGGGAGTGGGAGCATTTGGTGCCGGCATATTTCATCTGTTTACCCATGCCTTTTTTAAGGCATTGCTGTTCTTGGGAGCTGGTTCGGTTATCCATGCGGTAGCAGACGAGCAGGACATGAGGCGCATGGGGGGATTGCGTTCCCATATCCCGAAAACCTATTGGCTGATGATCATCGGCACTATAGCATTAACCGGTCTGGGGATACCGGGCACTTTCATTGGTACCGCAGGATTTTTCTCCAAAGATGCCATCATCGAGAGCGTGTATGTGGGCCATAACGCCTTTTCAGGTTATGCATTCGGTTTACTGGTAACTGCTGCTTTTTTCACCAGCTTCTATTCCTGGCGTCTGATATTCATGACTTTTCACGGCCGTCCGCGAGCTTCAGCAGATGTAATGGATCACATTCATGAATCTCCAAAAGTAATGTTGGTGCCGTTGTATGTTCTGGCAGCCGGTGCACTGCTGGCCGGAATATTGTTTGCTGGAGCGTTTTTGGGCCATGAAAGCCATTCAAACCATGAGCTCTGGTATAACGGTTTCTGGCGCACCGCGCTCTATGCAGGAGAAAATAACCATATACTGGCTGATTTCCATGATGTTCCGTGGTTGGTCAAACTGGCACCATTCATCATGATGGCATCGGGCTTTGTGTTAGCCTGGCTATTTTATATTCGCGCCCCGCACTTGCCAAAACAATTGGCGCGTCAGCATGTTGGTCTTTACAAATTCCTGCTCAACAAATGGTATTTTGATGAGCTGTACGATTTTATTCTGGTTCGCCCGGCAAAGTGGCTGGGCCGCTTCCTTTGGAAAAAAGGTGATGGCTGGCTAATTGACGGCTTTGGTCCTGATGGCGTATCCGCTCGGGTTATCGATATCACCAGCAGGGTAGTCAAACTGCAATCGGGTTATCTTTACCATTATGCGTTTGCAATGCTGATCGGAGTGGCAGCCCTGATAACCTGGTCGATGTTTGGGGGAGTGAGCTGATGTTTGACATGCCGCTTCTGACAATAGTTACCTTCCTTCCATTGGTCGGCGCCTTGTTGATTTTGTTTGTAACCATGGGTGATGAGGATGGTGAATTCGAACTGGCCAAGCGCAATGTGCGCAATGTGGCGTTGTTCACTACAGTCATTACATTTTTGATCTCTTTGTTAATCTGGATCGAATTTGATAATTCCGTTGCCGGATTTCAGATGGAAGAAAATGTCGAATGGATTGGTCCATTCATGAGTTATCATCTGGGTGTTGATGGCATCTCAATGCTATTTGTGATTTTGACGACTTTCCTCATGCCCTTTGCAATTCTTGCAAGCTGGCAGTCGATCACCAAAAATGTCAAACAATACATGATCGCATTTCTGATACTGGAGACTTTCATGATCGGAGTGTTTGTCGCACTCGATATCATGGTGTTTTACGTATTTTTTGAGGCTGGACTAATCCCAATGTTCATCATCATTGGTGTTTGGGGTGGCAAACACAGGGTTTATGCCAGCTTCAAGTTCTTTTTGTACACATTGCTGGGTTCGGTGTTGATGCTGCTGGCGATAATGGCGATGTACTGGAATGCCGGCACTACCGATATTTCGGTTCTTTTGACCCATGCATTTCCGCCAGAAATGCAAAAATGGCTCTGGTTGGCATTTTTTGCCTCACTAGCGGTGAAAATGCCTATGTGGCCAGTCCATACCTGGTTGCCCGATGCCCACGTTGAAGCACCAACTGCAGGTTCGGTTATACTTGCCGGTGTTTTGTTGAAAATGGGGGGGTACGGGTTTCTTCGCTTCTCGATTCCGATGTTTCCTCTGGCAACTGCTGATTTCACATGGCTGATATTTGCGCTGTCGGTTATCGCCATCATCTACACATCGCTGGTCGCGTTGATGCAGGAAGACATGAAAAAGCTTATTGCCTATTCATCTGTTGCTCATATGGGCTTTGTCACGATGGGTATGTTCGCTCTAAACAACTTTGGTATTCAGGGTGCAATATTTCAGATGCTCTCCCATGGTCTGGTTTCGGGAGCCTTGTTTTTGAGTGTTGGGGTAATTTACGACCGGATGCATACTCGTGAGATTGCCGCTTATGGCGGTATCGTCAATCGCATGCCGCATTATGCGGTGGTGTTCATGGTATTTACCCTGGCAAATGTCGGGCTACCGGTGACATCGGGCTTCGTCGGTGAGTTTCTGATTTTGCTGGGCACTTTCCAGACCAATTCATTGGTGGCATTTCTCGCTACGAGCGGGGTGGTCCTGTCTGCAGCCTACGCATTGTGGTTATACCGGCGCGTAATTTTCGGCACTCTGGATAAAGAGAGTCTGAAATCCCTGCTTGATCTCAACAGTCGGGAAAAACTGATATTGTATCCGCTGGTTGTCGCGGTCATCTTCTTTGGTGTTTATCCAACTCCGATATTTGATGTGACCCAGGCATCGGTTGACGCTTTGCTGACAAATTATCAGGCCGCAATTTCGCAGGCCGGGAACTAGAGGCTTTCATGGTTAAATTGATGACTGCAATTCCTGATCTAAACCTCGTGCTTCCCGAATTGATCCTTGCGGTTGGTGCCATGGCGCTCCTGATGATTGGGGTGTATTCGGGCAGGAGCGCTTCCGGGTTGGTTAGCGGGTTGGCGATGGCCTTACTTGTGGTAGCAGGTTTCATGTTGTTCAGCAGCAACGAAACCGGACTGGCATTCCACGGGGCCTTTGTTCTTGATGATTTTGCCAAACTGATGAAATTACTGGTATTGGCAGGTTCTGTGCTGGCAATAATCATGTCAGTCAATTTTATGAAACGTGAACAGATTGACAAGTTTGAATTTCCGGTTCTGGTTGTACTGGCAACGTTGGGCATGATGTTGATGGTCTCCGCTAATGGCCTGATTACATTATATCTTGGTCTCGAATTACAATCGCTGTCTCTTTATGTACTGGCAGCAATAAACCGTGATTCTGTTCGCTCCACTGAAGCAGGTTTGAAATATTTCGTATTGGGCGCTTTGTCTTCGGGTATGTTGCTTTATGGCGCATCATTGATCTATGGGTTCACCGGGCATACGGATTTTGCGGGAATTGCTGAAGCCATCAGTGGAGCAGGGCGCTCCCTTGGTATAATTTTTGGACTTGTATTCCTGATGGCAGGCCTCGCCTTCAAGATTTCGGTCGTTCCATTCCACATGTGGACTCCCGATGTTTATGAGGGTTCGCCAACACCGGTAACCGCGTTCTTTTCTGCAGCCCCCAAAGTGGCGGCGATGGCGATGCTTGTACGTGTGGTAATAGACGCGTTTGAACCGGCAACCAGCGATTGGCAGCAAATTCTGGCATTTATGGCTATTGCTTCCATGGTTCTAGGCGCATTTGCGGCAATTGGGCAAACCAATATCAAAAGGCTGATGGCCTATTCATCTATCGGCCACATGGGTTTTGCGCTCGTCGGACTTGCCTCCGGCACACAGGCAGGTGTCAATGGTGTCATATTGTATATGCTGATCTACATGGTGATGACGCTAGGCACATTCGTTTGCATCCTGTCCATGCGACGCAAGGATGGTATGGTTGAAGAAATCAAGGATTTGGCAGGACTGGCGAAGAGTAATCCAGTAATGGGTTTATTTCTTACCATTCTGATGTTCTCGCTGGCGGGTATTCCGCCTCTTGCCGGATTTTTTGCCAAATATTTTGTGTTTCTCGCGGCAATTGAAGCCGAACTCTATATGTTGGCTGTCATTGGTGTGCTGGCCAGTGTTGTTGGTGCATTTTACTACATCCGTATTATCAAGATCATGTGGTTTGATGAAGGTGAAGACAGCTTTTTGCCAATGTCCGGGGAACTGCGCATGATACTTGGTGCGAGCGGGATATTTGTGGCGGTATTCTATTTGCTCGCAGGCCCGGTATTTGAAATAACTTCAGGGGCAGCCGGCTCGTTGTTTTAATGAAATTAAACCAACCAGAATTTCTGATAAACGGTTACAGACGCATTGCCTTTGGCGAAATAGAATCAACAAATCTGATTGCCATGGAACATGCCCGCAAATCAGATTCTGGCAAGCTATGGATTACAGCTACCCGGCAGCTGCGGGGTAAAGGCAGCAGAGGACGGTCCTGGGTATCAGAGCCCGGTAATCTGTATGCTTCACTGTTGATCAAAACAGATACGCCACCGGAAAAATTGGCAAACCTGACCTTTGTCGCAAGTCTGGCCGCCTATGAATCACTGGCCCGGACCATTCCAAAAAATCAGCTTGCTCTTAAATGGCCAAATGATCTGTTGTTGGATCAGGCCAAAGTCAGTGGAATTTTGTTGGAGAGTCATATCGGGCAAAATCAAAATTCCGCTGTCATCATCGGGTTTGGTGTTAATTGCAGGTCTAATCCTGATCATACCAGCTTTCCTTCAACCAATATGCTGAAGGCGGGTTTTTTGTCAGAGCCGGAAACCGTGTTTCAACATCTGGTTGTAGAAATGGATCAGTGGCTGGAAGTTTGGGATAATGGAGCAAATTTTTCAACAATACGCAGTCAATGGCTCGACAGAGCAGTTGGTATTGGAGATGAAATACTGGTGAAATCGCCACATTTTGAGATGCATGGAATATTTGCGGAGCTTGACCGGAATGGCAGTCTGATATTAATAACTCCAGACAATTGCCGTCACACCATTTCCGCAGCGGATATCTTTTTGGCCAAACCCAATAACAAAGTACATTGATACCATGAGCAAAGAAGAACTACTATTTATCCCATTGGGAGGAGTTGGTGAGATTGGCATGAATCTCGCCTTGTATGGCTACGGCACCAAAGGTGATTGTCAATGGATCATGGTCGATTGCGGTGTAACGTTTCCGGATATGACGTTGCCCGGTGTCGACCTGATATTACCCGATATTCGTTATGTTCAGGAACTGGGTGACCGGTTAAAGGCGATTATTATTACCCATGCCCATGAAGACCATTATGGAGCTTTGTTATCTTTGTGGCCAATCCTGAAAAAACCGGTTTATTGTACACCATTTTGCGCAGGTATGCTTGAGGCAAAAGCAGTGTATGAACGGGACAAACCGGAAATTCCCGTTAATATTTTTGAAGCCGGCAATATTTTTGAAGTTGGTCCTTTTAAGATAGAAGCGGTGCATGTCACTCATTCATTGCCGGAGCCGATGTCCCTGGCCATCTCTACCCCGCTTGGGACCGTGGTTCATACGGCAGACTGGAAAATTGATTCCGACCCAACGCTTGGCCGGGTAACCGATGAAGAGGCATTTCGCCGAATTGGCGAAGATGGAGTACTTGCGGCTATTTGTGATTCAACCAATGCCATGCGTACCGGAGATTCACCGTCCGAGTTGGAGGTTTCGGAAAGCCTTGCCGATATAATCTCCAGTGCAAAAGGCAGGGTGGCAATTACGACATTTTCATCCAATGTCGGGCGGCTGCGTTCAATTGCTCATGCAGCAAAGAAAAACAATCGCCGTGTTATGCTGATGGGAAGTTCAATTCGTCGGGTGGTCGAGGTATCGAGTGATCTGGGCTACTTTGACGATATTGATGAATTTGTTGACGAGCGTGATTTTGACACCGTTGACCGGGCAAATCTGGTGATAATACTGACCGGCAGTCAAGGCGAGCCACGAGCTGCCATGGCTAAAATTGCCAAACAGGAACATCGCAATGTAGCACTGGTGCCTGGAGACACTGTCGTTTATTCCTCCCGTATTATCCCGGGCAATGAAAAAGCTATCATTGAAACCAAAAACCTGCTGATCGATCAGGGAATTAATATCATAACGGATCGCGATACATTGGTGCACGTTTCGGGGCACCCTCGTCAAAACGAACTTAAGGAAATGTACTCCTGGTTGAAACCACAAATTTCCGTACCCGTCCATGGGGAAGCCGCACATCTTTCCGCCCATGCCAGACTTGCCGGTAATATTGCGGTGCCCCAGGTAGCACCCGTGCGCAACGGTGATGTATTGCGTTTGGCACCGGGCAATGCCGAGATCGTTGATAATGTACCGCATGGCAGATACTACAAAGACGGTATTATATTTGGCGATGAGCGTGAAATTGGTGTCACTCAAAGACGAAAACTGGGTTATGCGGGCATTGTTTCCCTATCGATTGTTCTGGATCGAAATGGTAATATGGCGGATGAAATTGACATTGAAATATATGGATTGCCGGAAATAACCGGCGAGGGTGAAGAATTTGACGATGTGCTGTATCACGCCGCGACAGGAGCGTTGAATTCCATTCCCCCAAAACGGCGCAAGGACGCAGAAGTGGTAAGAAAAGCTGTGAGAAATGCAGTTAGAGCCAGTGCGAGGGATCACTGGGGGAAAAAACCGGTAACAACCGTGTTTGTAGCGATGATTTAATGATAGGCAATCTCAATCATGTGGCAATTGCCGTTCCAGATCTGTCTCAGGCAATCGCAATATATGCCAACACACTTGGCGCCAGTGTTTCGGATAGACAGGAATTACCGGAACATGGAGTAACGGTTGTGTTTGTGGAATTACCCAATGCCAAAATTGAATTATTGGAACCTTTGGGTGAATCTTCTCCTATTGCGGCATTTTTGAAAAAAAATCCCGCAGGAGGAATTCACCACATTTGTTATGAGGTGGATGATATTATTGCAGCAAGCAGGCAAATGGAAATCAATGGTGCGCGGGTTCTGGGAGATGGAAATCCGAAAACGGGAGCTCATGGAAAACCGGTAATATTTTTGCACCCAAAAGATTTTTGCGGAACCCTGATTGAACTGGAACAGGTATAATATGTCGATCGGAACCGCTATTGCTCTATATTTCCTGTTCTGGTGGCTTTGTTTGTTTGCGGTTCTACCTTTTGGAGTGCGCTCACAACTGGAAGGCGGGAAAGTAGAACGCGGTACAGAACCCGGCGCCCCTCAGAAAGCCCATATCGGGAGGAAATTATCAATAAACTCTCTGGTTGCTGCTGTTGTATTCGCGATTTACTGGTTTGTAACAGTCAGACTTGGCTACAGTATTGATAGTATTCCAAGCCCGTTTCCTCAGGACCGGTAGAATTACTGACAAAACCGGGCTAAATCGCTCAAAAGGTGAAGGGTATTATTTGTATCGTGAACTTCCGCCGAACCTCACCTAGACCGTGTCTTCTTCACACCGAATCATTTGACCGATTTTTCACGTTTTCTGGCAAGGCATGGTTTTCGCCTTGGTCTATATGACCACAAGAAAAGCATACGAAGTCCACTTCAGAGCAGTACAAATGGCAGGGCCAACGCGCACCGCAATGATTATGAATTTGGAACCGGTAATAAGTATTCTTCTGTCAGTTGTAATATTGATGGAGACAATCACCAACGGACAGTCAATTGGAGCAATACTGGTTTTGACGGCCGTACTGGTTTCTCAAATTACCGGGAATAGACCTCAAACGGCCGATGTTTGATACTGAATACCATACCGGCCAAGTATCCTTGGAAAAAGGTGTTGGATTCGCCAACAATTATTACATTTCAGGCAATCCTCAATCCGGTTTCCTCAAGCTATTTCAAACAAACCCGCACCACCCATTCCACCGCCAATGCACATGGTGACAACAACGTATTTTACACCCCGGCGTTTACCCTCAATCAAGGCATGGCCGGTCATACGTGCTCCAGACATTCCATAGGGATGTCCGATTGATATTGCGCCGCCATTTACATTATAGATATCCGGGTCAATGCCGAGTGTGTCCCGGCAATATAGCGCCTGGCAGGCAAATGCTTCATTTAATTCCCAAAGGCCAATATCTTCGATTTTCAAGCCATGTGCTTTCAGCAGTTTTGGAACCGCGTAAACCGGTCCGATGCCCATCTCATCGGGTTCGCAACCGGCAGCCATCATGCCACGATAAATCCCCAAAGGCTCCAGGCCGCGTTTTTCAGCTTCCTTCTCTTCCATTAGCAAACAGGCCGAAGCGCCATCTGAAAGTTGAGATGCATTACCAGCTGTGATGAATTCGCCTTGCTTCACCTGTTGTCCGCCTTTGAATACCGGTTGCAACTGGTTTAATCCCTCAACAGTTGTTGTGGGTCGGTTGCCCTCATCCTTGCTCAGGGTTACAGCTACATCTGAAATTTCCTTGGTCTCGCGGTCCATCACTTTCATAACCGTATTGAATGGCACAATTTCGTCATCCAGTTTGCCTGCTTCCTGGGCTGCAGCTGTACGCATTTGTGATTCATATGAGTAATTATCCTGGGCAGTTCGGGATATTCCGTAACGTTTTGCAACAATCTCGGCTGTCTCCAGCATACTCATATACAGGGCAGGGGTGGTTTCAACCAACCATGGGTCCTGGCCTCTTGAAAGATTCATTTTTTCGTTCTGGCAGAGCGAGATTGATTCAAGACCTCCGCCAATTGTAATATTCATGCCATCATGAATAATCTGCTTGGCAGCCGTCGCAATTCCCATAAGCCCCGATGCGCATTGGCGGTCGAGAGTCATTCCCGGCACACTGGTTGGCAAGCCGGCTCGAAGGGCACATTGGCGAGCAGTATTTGCATGGGTGGAGCCCTGTTGAATTGCCGCTCCCATGACCACATCATCGACTTCGCGAGGTTCTACACCAGCTCGCGACACGGCATTTGATATTGCATGGCCACCCAATGTCTGGGCCTGGGTGTCATTAAATGCCCCGCGATAGGCCTTGCCAATCGGCGTGCGGGCAGTGGAGACGATTACTGCATTGCGCATTTTGTTTCCTTTGTCTGAATAGTTCGTGTTTGCGGATATGGTACGAAACCATATTTATTTCCTCAAGAAATTTCCGATACATTTTTGAATATAAGGCCCTGTTTGATACTTATTCTTTCATCGAAAGAATTTTTTCAATATGTTGAGCGCCATCAGTAAACACGCTGGTATTGGTCATCTCAGAAATTTTGGCGAAATTTGCTGCCACTCCATCACCATTACACTGGTCGTCAGGCAACCGGCAACCGCCACTCTCCCTGATCTCCATCACCGCAAATGAACCGGCGCCAGCAAACATGACTGTATGGTTTGGCCCGTTCTCACTGACCAGAAATATTGCTGCAGGAGTTACCTTTTCAGGTTCAATCAGTGCCTGAGCTTCCTCATTGATGATGTCTTCCGTCATTCTGGTAGCAGCAGTTGGAGCAATACAGTTGACTTGAATGTTGTTTTTGGCGCCCTCAATACAAAGCGTATTCATCATCCCGATTACACCCATCTTCGCCGCGCCATAATTTGCCTGACCAAAATTGCCATAAATGCCTGAAGTCGATGTCGTCATCAGGATACGTCCGTATTTCTGTTGCTTCATAATATTCCAGACGGCAAGCGAACAATTAGCGGAGCCGTTCAGATGAACATCAATAACGCTGTTCCATTCTGCCTGACTCATATTGCCGAATGAACGGTCGCGTAAAATACCTGCATTGTTGATCAGAATATCAATTCGGCCCCATTTCGCCATTGTCTGCTCAACCATCTGATTAACTTCATCAGCATTGGTCACATTGGCGCCATTCGCCATTGCTTCACCACCATTACCTTGAATTTCCGCAACAACACTTTCAGCGGGAGACGAAGAGCCACCTGAGCCATCTCTGGCACCTCCAAAATCGTTGATGACGACTTTCGCTCCAAGGTTGGCAAGTTGCAGTGCATGTGAACGGCCAAGGCCATTGCCGGCACCGGTGACAATTGCCACCTTCCCATCAAAATTAATACTCACTTCATTTATTCCTTCTCTAATATTGCAAGACCCAGCCACTCGGCTACGAGTGCAGGTTTTTCTATGTTTTCAATTTCTACAGTGACACCGTACCGGCTCATAATTTCACCGGGATTTCGAGGTTCACATTCAAGCAATTTAAAATGCCCGCGAATTCGCGCCCCTGATGGTACGGGATTGAGGAAACGAATCTTGTCAAATCCATAATTAAATGACATCGCAGCATTGCTCACCCTTGGAAAGCAATTCTGGATCATAGAAGACAGACAGGACAACGTTAGAAACCCGTGGGCAATTGTGTTATCAAAACCGGTTTCAGCTTTTGTCCTTTCCACATCGACATGAATGAATTGATGGTCGTTGGTGGTGTCTGCAAATTGATCAATCATTTCCTGACTTATCAGATACCAGTCAGAACTTTTTTCAAGTTTGCCCGCTTCTTCCATTAATCTGGATGCCGGCCATTTTGGTGAATTCATGATGTTAAGCCCACTTCTTCAGGTAAGGATGATAATAGGTCACAGACTCATATTTATTGATTGGAGAACAGTCCCACTCTGGAGATTGTATGAATGCCTCCATCAAGTGGCAAAATCGCACCTGTAACATAGGAACCCGCTTTTGAGCACAAATAGATGGTTGCTCCACCAATGTCATCTGGAGCCCCTATTCGACCAAGAGGAACGCCCTTGCCGACATTGGTAACCTGTTCATCGGTGGTTGTCGCAAATGCTGTCATCTTGCTTTGGAACGGGCCGGGGGCAAATGCATTGATGGTGACATATTCTCCTGCCATTTCATTGGCGAGAATCTTGGTTAGGTGATGCACTGCCGCTTTAGACGCGGAGTAGGAATATGCGCCATCGCCGATATATGCCGTTCCCATAACAGAACCCAGATTGATTATGCGTGATGGATCTTCAATTGACGCGGAAGACTTAAGTGCTGGTAACAATCTCTGGGTTAATGCGAACAAACCGGTGACATTGACATCCATGACCTTTCCCCAGGCTCCGTAGGGAAATTCGTCCAGTGGCGCGCCCCAGGTTACTCCGGCATTGTTAATCAGGATATCCAGTTTGTCAGTACGTTCCATCACTTCAAGCGCCAGTTTATTGACACCATCCTCACTGCCAACGTCACCAGAAAAACCCAGGGCATATCCGGGGCCGCCAAGAGCGTTGATTTCCTTGGCGGTTTTTACACATTCATCACCTTTGCGAGAAGCAATCAGCACTGTCGCGCCTACCTGGACCAGAGCTGCTGCTGCCATGCGACCAATTCCGGTAGCTCCGCCGGTCACCAGTGCAGTTTTATTTTTAAGTGAGAACAATTCTTCAAGATAATCCATGCATTTTCCCTTTGTCATTATGATACCACGTTATTTCAAACCCCATCTTACGTAAACTGTTATTGTTGGTAGAGGAATTGAAAATACAGTTGTTGAATGGCAACAACGAATGCTAACCTACTGTGAATTGAAATTGCAATTATTCATGTTTTACACCAGGGAAAGTTGATAAAAATGGGCGGGCAAATGGAATTGGGTATTAGCGATAGGGTGGCACCTCTTCGCGAAAAAGTCTCTCAAATGATAGAAAATGATATCCTTCCCCTGGATGGGGAGTATCTTGCCGAAGTAAACAAGGGAGACAGATGGCATCATACCGAGCGACAGATCGAAATACTGGAAGGACTGAAATCCAAAGCAAAAGAACAAGGGCTTTGGAATTTCTGGTTGACCGATTCTGAAAAGGGTTTCGGTCTCAGCACAGTGGAATACGCCTATCTGGCCGAAGAAATGGGCAAATCTCTTTTGGGTGCGGAAGTGTTCAATTGTTCAGCCCCTGACACCGGCAATATGGAGGTTCTTGAAAGATATGGTCTGGAAAAGCACAAACAGCAATGGCTGAAGCCGCTTTTGGATGGAAAAATACGATCAGCCTATTTGATGACCGAACCTGATGTTGCGTCTTCCGATGCTACCAATGTATCCATGAGTTGTGTACGCGATGGTGACGATTACATCCTTGATGGAGAGAAATGGTGGTCATCGGGTGCGGGAGACTCAAGGTGCAAAATCTATATTGTTATGGTCAAGACGGCCGATGATAATGCACCCAAACATCAGCGCCATTCAATGATACTGGTTCCCGCGGATAGCACCGGTATAGAAATTCTGCGCCCATTGCAGGTTTACGGCCTGGATGACGCCCCACATGGGCATATGCACATTAAATTCAAGAATGTTCGCGTGCCGGCAAGCAATCTTCTGCTGGGTGAAGGCCGGGGGTTTGAGATTGCCCAGGGACGTTTGGGCCCAGGACGGATTCACCATTGCATGAGGGCAATTGGTCAAGCAGAGTTGGCATTGGAACTGATGTGCAAACGTGCTCTGAACCGAGAGGCGTTTGGAAAGCCAATTGCTCATCTTGGTGCCAACTACGACATAATTGCAAATGCCCGTATGGAAATTGAAATGGCCAGGTTGTTATGCCTGAAAGCTGCGTGGATGATGGACAAGGGTGATGCGCGTGCTGCTGCTCCATGGATATCACAAATCAAGGTCATTGCTCCGCTCACGGCGCTCAAAGTTATCGATGAGGCGGTACAGATACATGGTGGAGCAGGGGTATCCCAGGATACACCCCTGGCCCGCATGTGGCAAAATGTACGCACACTGCGTTTGGCTGATGGTCCCGATGCGGTTCACAGAATGCAGGTAGCAAGATCTGAATTGCGAAAATTCACCCAGCAGAAAGTATGAATAGTGAAAGCAATTGTTTGCAATGAATTTGGACAGGTAGAAAACCTGGAATGTATTGAAATGCCTGATCCCAAACCCGGGACAGGTGAAATAATCATCGCCGTAGAGTCTGCCGGTGTTAATTTCCCCGATGCTTTGCTGGTCAAAGGTCTTTATCAGGCCAGGCCGCCCACTCCATTTGTTCCAGGAATGGAAGTGGTTGGCGTCATACAGGAATTAGGCAGCGAGGTTACCAGATTTTCAGTCGGCGATAGAGTTGCGGCCCTGTGCCGCTACGGGGGTTGGGCAGAACTGGCGAAATGTGATCAGAATTCTGCAATGGCAATTCCCTCAAATGCGAATGGTGATGAAATAAATGCTCTACTCTGTGGGTACGGTACTGCCCACCACGCGCTGAAACAACGTGCTGCACTAAAATCTGGGGAGACTCTTGTCGTAACCGGAGCCTCGGGTCTGACCGGACTTGCCGCGGTCCAAATCGGCAAGGCGATGGGAGCGAAAGTTATTGCCGTCGCCTCAAATCAGGAAAAGCAGGAACTGGCCAAAAATAGTGGTGCGGATGTTGTACTGGGTTATGACCATCTCAAGGATGAACTGAAGAAACTTTCGGATGGCAAAGGTGTCGATGTGGTTTTTGATGTGGTCGGTGGTGAAGTATTTGATGCCTGCACAAGGATCATGGCCTGGGAAGGAAGATTGCTGGTAATTGGTTTTGCTTCGGGGATTATTCCCAAATTTCCGGTAAATTTGGCTTTGGTTAAAGGATACAGCGTCGTTGGTGTATTTTGGGGCAGTTTTACCGAAAAGCAACCGCATGTATATGCGAGTAATATGGCTGAATTGCTACATTGGTACGATGAGGGAAAAATTTCACCCCATATCGGGAAAAAGTACCCTCTGAAAGATGCGGCATTGGCTCTTGGTGATATTCTTGAGCGAAAAGCAGTCGGCAAGATTGTATTGAATCCGTAGTCCAATTACCTGAGCCAACATTTTCAATTTTGTCAGACGCTCTTGTACAATTCCGATTTTGGTGTGACTTTGCCGGAATTCGGGTTTGTCGCTACAGTTGGTTTCAGAACTGGCAAATCGGCTAATACCCAAAGTCCCGTTAGTTTCCTTGTAATGACGGTGAGGGCCACTGCGCGCAGGGCATAGGTGACAGAAGTTGCCATGGCGGCTCCCAAAATTCCAAAACTCGGGATTAGTATTATTGACAACATGATATTAAAAACAAGTCCCCCGGCCGACACCAGCATATTGGCATATTGGTGGCCCAGTACAACCAGCAAATCAGATGCTTGCCCGACAGATGCACGAATTATCAAACCTAATCCCAAAACGCCCATAACCTGGATGCCGGGAACAAATTCCGGACCAAACATATGCAGTAATGGATAACCGACAGCAAAGGTCAGTGCCACGGCTGGTACCGTCATCCAGAAAGTCCACCTGGTTGCAGTTGATATTCTTCTTTGCAACTCGTTCCTGTCTCGCATAGCATTGGCGATAGAAAATTCCCGGGCAGATACCAGCATGAACGCGTACTGAATGAAGGATGCCAGAGACATCGAGCGTTGGGCGGCAAAATAGATTGCAACTTCCGGGGCAGGCGTCATGAATCCAAGAATTAGGATATCTGACCAATTGTATAATTCATCAACACCGTGGTACAATAATAACGGTAAAGTGGATGTAACCCAGAACTTGCGCGGACGCCCACCTTCCAGACTTCCAAATTTCTTCCTGATGCGTTTTAGGATGATCATTATCTGAACAATCACGATTCCTGTAGTGGATCCCGCGACCAGTGCGAGAACCAAAGCTGCATCAAGCGTATAGCCAGCTTCGTTTGCAATCAAAACCCCAATAGCAATGAGTACTGGCCTAATTGCATAAGCTGGAATAGTCGTCAGCAAATACCAGCCAAATGCTCTTGATATGCCTTCAAGATACAATTCAACTGACATAATTGGCAGAGCGATTACCAGCATGATTAATGGAAACAAATATGCCGGAGAAATTGTGTCTTTAAATGCCCAGATCGTCAGAAGTCCTGCAACACCAACAAAGGCAGCGCCCAGGGTTGAAAACCAAAACCCGGTTTTCAGAAAACCGATGGCCCAGTGATACTGCTTTCGCTGGGTATAGCGGGGAAGAAACCTGAGGCAGGATTCAGAAAACCCGAATACACCGAGAATGTGAGCAACAACAAGCCATGTCCACATTGTTACATATATGCCATACTGTTCCATCGCCAGAAATCGAGCGATAAGTACATGAACGCCATAGGCTAATAACGCAGCCAGAATCCTGACAATGAGTGTGATAGCCGCATCAGCGATATTTCTGTTTGATCGCAGGTAGTAACTGATCCTGCCATATGTTTTGAAAATGGTGTCCATTATTTTTCAATAAAAATCGAGGTTGGAATTGTTTTACTACCGTTCAAATTGTTCACGGCTGTTCAATAGTATTTGCAGCATTTTGTGAATAATTTGGTTTTTCAGATTTAACCGTTTTTGTTTTACCGTTGCCAAAAAGGGAAAGTATTTTTATACGGTTTTCCGCCTTCAACCTATTGAATATATATCTGGTCGCTGGTCTCAGATAGGCTTTCCATAATACACAATATAAAAATCCACGCATGGTGATGGCAACACTGCGGCTTTCGAGCGAGCAGGTGGAATTGGTCCAGCTTGTCTTGTAGTCTGCCGGCTCACCAAGAAAATCGAATTTCTTGAATCCTTTTTCCTTTGCCCAAATCTGAGTTTCTTCCATTTGAATTTTGCCGGGAGAATAGTTTTTCAGTTCCCAATCAAATGCACCCAGATAGCTGTAATAATGTTCGTCCAGACAAAATCCAATTTCAATACCAATTGGCTTGCTATCCAGCGTTAGAACATTGAGAACCGCCCCGGAAGGAGGCGATACATCTGTTTCCTTAGAACCTTTCAAATTCGAGAAGAATGCTTTGGTCTTTTCATCGGACAATACCTCAGCACGTCTGCCGGTTTTATCCAGCCAGACTTTTTTCCAAACAAGTGCAATTGCCACCAATTCGCGATACCGGTCACTACCACCATAATGAGTTTCGCACCCCAATTTGCCCAGTTTCGCAATTTTGTTACGTCGCTGGTTACGCTGTTTACGCATTCTGCGGCTCAACGATGCGCGATACTCATCCCATGTTTCAAAAGCGGTCAGATCCAGGACAGATGAATGTCTTTCCGAACTCTCGCATATGCCGTTACCTTCGACCATTTCTCTGAGGAAAGACGATTGTGGATATTGGTCTATGACAATGGCATCAGCATCAGAATTATTTTTGATATGTTGCCAGATACGCTTGCCAATATCGGCAGGAATCAATTTTCTGTCGCAGATAATATTTCCATATTGACCATGAGGTTCAGTCAGAAATGTTTGGATAGCAAGCCCCGTTGCGGACTTGGTTACCATCATCGGCCAAACCATCACCAGATCACCATTGCGATGTAATGCGTATACTTTTATTGTCGGTAGGGGAACAGATTTATTCCGGACATGCGGGTTGGAAAATTCTTTGCACCATTCCAAACACCAGTCAAAACTTTGAAAATAGATACAAGGTTCGTCGCATTTTTGCTCAAGTTCTCTCCACTCTTTGCCAATCTCTTCAATCGCGTTGACATTGGTGAGACAGTCGAGAACAAACTGATTACCATCTTCGAGAACACTCAATGATGGTATATCCGGCCCGCATCGATGTGAACCTATTTTGACTGCCAAAGGAAATTCCGGATATTTTTTGTCAAATTTTTGTGCATTCATCAAGAATTTTCCTTCCTGCTGATGTTTCGGGGCGTATTTTTCAAAGTCAAAAATTGAAGCCTCAAATTGCACCCACACCATTTCGTGTTTTTACTATCCTGCCTGAAGTCCAATGGCCGCCATCGATCACATTCCTAAGATCTATTCGACAAACAGGTGCGTCTTGACGCCACACTAACCTTAGATAGCGTAAAACCAGTTAAATCGGTAATCAATTTGGTTCGGAGGGTTAACAATTTCGATTAATGAACAATGTAAATTTGAGGAATTTTTTGTAAGGTCTCGTTAATCAGCAACAATCGCTCTCAATATTGCGATAGAATGCCTCCAAATCCGGTTTCGCATGCAGGCGGCATTTCTTGATTTTGGCGGCAATTCTGACCCCGCCATTTTTCCAGTGAATCTCTTCAAGATTGGCGATCAAATCATCATGAAGTGCATGTAATTTGGTAAAATAGTCCGAATTTGCAAACTTTTCATCGCCGATTAAGGCATATAGCGCAACGGGTTCGCTTTTTCCCTTCAATGCCACCATCCCCGCTTTCAACGTGGCAAAATCAGTACATGACGCCGCTGTTTGCTCTGACAAAAGGACAGGCCAGCCAAACTTCTTGCAGGAAGATTCAATGCGGGCAGCGACATTAACAGTGTCTCCAACAACAGAATAATCAAATCGGCTGGTAGAACCGAGATTTCCAACACAACCGTCACCGCTATTCAGGCCAATGCCGATTTCCACATTGCTCAGGTCAAGATTTCCTGACTTGAACTGGAATGCATCCGCAATATTTAGTTCATTGATGCACTCCAACATTTCCAATGCTGCAAAAGCCGCTTTGCGCCGATGATCCGCAACATCCAGGGGCGCATTCCAAAAGGCCATAATACAATCGCCGATGTACTTATCTATTGCGCCTTCATGTTTAAGGATAATATCGGAGAGCGGTGATAGAAGTTTGTTTAAGAAAGTCACCAGTTCTTCAGGAGAAAGTTTTTCTGAAATTGGGGTAAAACCACGTATATCCATGAACATCAAAGTCATGTCACGAATTTCTCCGCCAAGTTTCAGAGAATCAGGACTGTGTTCAAGTTTATCGAGGAGATCTGGTGCCAGGTAATGGCGAAAAGCTGAACGCACAAAACGTTTTTCTCTTTCGGTTACAGCGAAACGCAAAATCGTCGTGACCAAAAAAATTGCCAATGCCACCATGGTCGGAAAAACCGGGTCTATCAAAACTCCGTGTTGGGAAAATGCATACCAGCTTGTCGCTATGATAACGGTTGCCAGCACACCTCCAACTGCTGCCGAAACAAGGGCTCCAACGAAGGGCAGGATCGCCAAAATCAATATACAGATAACAATAGCCAGTGCAATTTCTGCGCCTTTGGCCCAATCCGGGCGTGACAAAAACTCACCGGTCAATATCTGGTCAATGACCTGTGCATGAATGGAAACTCCGGGGATCGTATCGCCCAACGTTGAAATCCGCAAATCTTCCAGACCAACCGCAGAAGTGCCGACGAGAACGATATTTCCTTCAATTAGATGTTTCGTATTATCATTATTGGCGTTTATCACCTCATGAGCAGAAAGTACGCGTTCGGGCTGTGCAGGCGCATAATAGACATTGAATTGTCCATTTTCCGTAAGAGGAAATGAAATCTGTCCAACTTTTGTCTCGGTTACCGCTGCCGAGCCGGCATCAATCTCACCACTTGCCGAAGTGGTTTTAATGATGAAGGTGGAGGCTCCCTGAGCTACTCTCAGGGTTTCAGCGGAAAGGGCAGGATATATGGATTTGCCATCCTGAACATAAATTGGAACACTTCTGATAATATCATCTCGTCCTTCTGGAGAAGGATTGGCGAGACCGATGCCGACGGCTGATTCCTGCAACATATTCAGGGGCACGATTGAATTCGTAATTTCTACTAGCAGTGGTTTTGGATCACCGCCGGCAAATGCATATTTTCCTTTGCTGATCGGCACTGAGTTGGTCTCGTGATCGGGCGAAGGAGGTAGACTAAAAAATCCCAGAACAACCGGAGCCTGGCCCACTGAATATGCGAGGATACGGTCGTTGTCGGGTAAATTATCCAGAACTGGTCTTAATTTTTCACGGTCAGGCCAATCGATTTCATCAAGTTGACGGATCAGTTCACTACCGGTTGTACGGTCCGGTTCGGCAAAAACAACATCGAAGGCAATGGCAGCTGCACCCATATCTGACAATTGCTCAATCAGTTTGGCTATTCTTGTTCTTGGCCATGGCCACTGGCCAAACTTCTTCAGCGAGGCATCATCAATATCGACGATGCGAACGGGAGTGGCGACTGGTGTCCTGGGTTTCAAACGTTGATAGCTGTCAAAAGTAATGTCTCTGGTTGTTTTGAGAACATTGGGATCAATCATGCGCCATTGTATGGCCACCAAAAGCGTTGCCATCACGATTATCGTGACGATCAAATTCTTATTTCTAAAAATTCTATTCATTGAAATGAAATCCAACTGGTAAAAGTTACCCAGACAAGACATGTCGATATTGCATCTGCAGAATACCGGCTCACCTGTAAAGAATGCGCATTAGGCATGCCGACAAAGAACTATGATAACGTTATAGTATCAAATCCCTGTAAGAAATATCATGTTTCAATGCAAAGGTGGTATTTCCCACATATATCGGTTATTGAAATTACTAGTTTATTGATAATCGACTGTTTTACAAAACCAGATAGAAGTTGATGCGGCACCAGCCTAATTTTTGGAAGAAAATTATGATAGTTAGCAAACATCTTGTTCGACCGGATTTCATGGCAATTTTTGTGTTTGTCACCTGTATTTCAGCAGGGACTGCTTATTCCCAGGTTGCACGACAAAATCTGCAGGTCGGAAAAACTTCAATTGTCGTAAACAAGGTAACTGCAAACAACCGGGATAATGCGCGTCAACTGTCGACAAATGACCCGGTATATTCTCTCGAGCGTATTACTGCGGGTCTGGATTCCCATGGCGAAATATTACTGAATGATGATACGCATATATTGGTTGGACCGGGCGCAGATGTTTCTTTGGATGATTTTGTTATATCGGACAAAGGAATAACTTCCGCGACAATTAACGTACTAAAAGGAGCCTTCCGGTTTGTATCCGGAAAATCCCCGGAAGGTACATTCAAGATCAAAACTCCTCTGGCCACCATTGGAATTCGTGGAACAATGTTTGATATTTATGTCAAGAAAAGGGGAGCTACCGATGTCATATTGTATTCGGGAAAAGTGAATGTCTGCACTTCGGCAAATCGCTGCCGCGTGTTGTCACGCAATTGTGACATTATCCGGATCACTTCATCGCGCAACATTGGTTTCAGGCAATTTTTACGTTCCAGAAACAAGGCCAGTGAGAATCGGGATTATAATCTGGTTGCAAACCAGAACCGTTTTCAAAAGAGCTGGCGGGCACCAGTCAATCAATGCAGCGCGCGGGCCTCGCGTATGGACTTGGATGAACGGGGTGGGGGGAATGATCCTGATCCGGCACCTAGTAGTGGCAGGGGAAGAGGAGACACCGGAGGCGAAGACTCAGATGGCAGCTAGATAATAGTCGGGTCGGTGTAGACGCAACAACAGCTGTTATTTGCGGATTAACACAAATCAAAGCAAAATCGAACCGTTTTCTCGTGCAACCCCGCTGCCCGGCAATTCTTTACTGATTTCCAGTTCAATTTGATCCAACTCGTCATCACTGCGGAATGGCATATGATGGAAGGCAAAATAGCGCTTTACATTGGCTCGTTTTGCCATACGCAAACCTTCCTGCCAGGTTGAGTGGCCAAATGTCTCAAATTGCGGCAGTTCGTCATCCGTCAGACTTGCATCATAGACAAATAAGTCTGCCCCCTGAATGAAATCCTCAATCTGCTGGTTGGTTTCGCCTGGCAAATGCTCTGTATCAGTTACATAGGCAAAGGATTTATCATTAAATTCAATTCGATAAGCTGTAGCGCCACCGGGATGTATCAACGGGATAGTTTTCACATGAATTTCCGGAGAAATGTCGAATGACTGCAATTCTACAATTTCGTGAAAGCTGGAATTAGCGGTAAACACTTCCGGTCCGACCGGAAAATATGGACGTCGCATAAAACCACTTACGATGTCAAAAGTATTTGCCGATCCATCAAGTTTGCCGCACCATATCTCGATTGTATAATCTCTTGAAAACATTGGGCCAAAAAATGGAATACCCTCAACATGATCGTAATGGGCATGACTTAACAGCAGATTGATACTGTAGTGCTTTTTTTCAGATAAAATCTTGTCACCCAATCGGCGAATCCCGGTTCCCGCATCACAAATTATGGCATGACCACCGCACTCAACTTCAACACATATCGTATTCCCGCCTGCTTTTCCGCATTGTTTGTCTGGAGTTGCAAGTGAGCCACGTGTTCCCCAGAACTTGACTCTGAATTCGTTTTGGGTCGACTGTGTCAAATGATATTGCCTTTATGGATGAACGGTGCTGATTGGCCTAAGAAGATTTAAGAAGGTCGATTTCCCGACGGGTTTCTGATAATTCGTTGGTTGTCTTGCTGAGCCTTGAAGCCAATTCTCGCATGACCTCAATTCCCAATTCGGGAAAATCTTTAATTAACCCAAGAAAATGTTCCTTCTTGATCTTCAGCACCACCAACTTTGCTTTGGCACGAACGGTCGCTGTTCTGGGCACATCACACAATATCGCGATTTCTCCGATAAAGGCATTGTCTTTGAATTCAGCTACCGGAATTTCACCATCCGCGGTTTCCACAATAATTTCTGCTACGCCTTGCACAATGACATAAGCTGCGTCACCTACTTCTCCCTGGCGAAAAAGATTTTGACCTTCATCATATTCCATTCGTTCCGATGCAAACGCCAACAATTTCAATTTTGCGGGATCGATTCCGGAAAAGAGCGGTATTTTACGCAGAATATCAACCTCTTGAATTAACGTTGCCATTCCATCATCCTTTCAAATATGCAACCCATATTAACATTACAATTCACCACGGATTAATCATATCAAATTGCCAGAAGTGACCTGTATAACTCATTTTCCTTAACGAGATTTTGAGGCGCGTCGTCAGCAATCAATTCCCCGTCCTTGAACAATAGCACCCGGTCAAATACCTGAGATAAAGCAGGATTCATCGGCACCCAGATAACTCCAAAGGGTTTAGCGGAATCTTTTGATTTTTTAACGACCCGCTCCAACAGTTTTTTCTGATTTCTTGCATCGAGGGTGTTCAACGCCTGATTAACAATCAGTATATCAGGTTGTTTCAACAGCGAACGTGCAAGATGCAGTTTCTGTCTCACACTTTCTGACAATCGCTTGCCACCAGTGCCTACATTGAAGTCCAGTCCAATGCGGAAGATTTCATCTGTCAACTCCAGTTCGTCCAGCAGATCTGTAATTGCCTGAAATACGCGTTCCGGTCCCTCGGCTACATTAGAAGCAACACGGCCAAGCAGGATATTGTCAATTACAGTCGCAGCCGGGTTGTATTGTTCCGGATCAAAAAACGCTACTGGAGGTGAATCCATTCTGGATAAGGCCTCACGAAGCACATCTCTTGTTTTAAGTATCCTGGTTTTCAGTTCATCATTTAACAATCCAAGCCTGTTGCGCGTTTCTGTATAGGCGAATGGCAGGCGTAAGATAAGTTCCCGGTCTACCTCTGATACGTCCTCCAGATTACTGCCACCTATCCGGGCAATAGCGGCTCTGTATTCTGGCAGATCATCGGCGTCCATATAGTTGAGTTGATCAAAAAACGGATTGTCCGTTGACAAGTCTCCGAACAAATCAACCGTAGTCGTTGCAACTTCTTTGCCCATTTCGAACAGTGTTTGCTCAAGTCCCTGTTTACGCAGGATTTCACGGACAAGTATATTTGAAGACAGTTTTTCCGAACGAAACTCTGAAATCAATGCGGTGCCAAATAAAAGGTTTTCACCAAGTGTAGACTGATTGTTATATTTTTCGGGATCAAATGGCTCTACAAAGGTATCAAAACCCAGCTTTTCTAATCTTGAGCGAAAGGTGTGGCGGGCTTGCAAAATCTGGTCGCACATCTCTGGATGGGTTTGGGGATCAATGGTGCCTCGAATTCCGAATCCACGTATTTCCTCTTCCATATCGATAAAGACCAGAATTTTCCGGATTTCCTCGATTAGCTCTTCCTGATTTTCCAAGCCAATATCTTGGTAGTCGATCCATTCGGCCTCGTAATCCAATTCACTGTTTTGTGTAAGCTTGGCTTCTTTGACAAAGTCAAGATAGCTTGCATGGTTTTCTCTATCACGCACTGATGCAACAACTGGCTGATGCTTCAACACATAAGTCAGGCAATCCAGGATGGTACCTTGCGGGAAATATGAATTTCCATCTATAAAGGAAATTCGGCGACCGGTGAAACTCTCGGGCAGATCGGTTAGTGGTTTTCCATCCAGCTCGATGCGGCCTGATGTGGGGAGTAGAACACCAGAAAGCACTTGTGAGAAATGACTTGCCCCTCCGTTTACTGGACCTACAATCGCAACATGTTGGTCAATACCGATCTCAACTGAAGTTCTCTCCAGCAGTGTGGAACCCGTGTCATCGACAACGCCAAGATTCGAAACGGAAAATCCTTGACTGATTTTTCCTACACTTTCTTCGGTTGTCTTTTGCTTGTCTTCATCCAGAAGCGTGTCTGCTGCAAATTGTTCCACTATTTGTGAATAGCGTGCTTCAACCAGTGTTCGCTTTTGATCCCAGTTTATCAATCCACGTATCGGACCGGGCAGGTCTTTGAATGCGGCAATAACAGCAACCAGCTGTCCGATATCAAGCGACCCACGGATAGCGAAATACCCGCCAAGTGCATAAAACAGAAACTGTAAAAACTGTAGCAGGAAATTGTTGAGAAACTTGACAGTAAAATTTCTCTTGAACAGGTCGAAACGTATAAAAAACAGGCGGCTAAGGATTGAGGAGATATTACTGCGTTCAAGGTTAGATGTATCGTTAACATGCATATCGGAAATGCCTTCAACGACTTCTCCCAGGCGCCCGGACAAGGAACGCGCTGCAACCTGTCTTTGCTTGCTTAACCTGATAATCGGTTTTCTCAATTGAGGAATTAGCCAGGCCTGAAAAAGTACAACAACAATTGTCATTACCCCGAGATAGAAATCCTGAAGGAAAATAAATATCAGTGCTGTGGCAGCCTGACCACCTTCAAACAGGGGCATGGTGAACGCATCACCGATAAATTGCCCCATAGGCTCTACTTCATCCTTGATCATTGATGAGATTTCAGAAGCCTTTGTGCGGCGGAACCGTGACAATGGAAAACGTAATACGCGATCAAATAGCTGAAATCGCAATCTTCTAAGTACCCGTTCTCCCATTCGCCCCTTAAACGTGTTAACCACCAATTTGAACAGGCCATTTGCAGAAACAAGAAGAAGAAATGAAATACTCAGCGCCATCAAATAGCCGACTCTTTCAAAATCAACGCCGGAAAATAACACAATAGGATCACCGGAATAAATCCAGTCAGGCAAGGGCAGGGTAATTCTCATAAAAGTGGCAATATCACCCGGATTATCAAAACCCACGCCCTGAATCGGGCCGTTTACAATCTGTTTTGGCAATTCCAGGCTGAGAAAATATGTTGGCATAGAGGCCAGGATAATTAACAGCGCAACAGTCTGCTCTTTTTTGGAATTTTTCCAGATATATTGAAGAAGACTTGGTTCCATCTACAATAACCACTTTTCAAATTTCTTGTGCATCAGCCCGATAACATCATCCGGCTAACTACCCGGTTAGTCAGATGTTGCATGGATAAAATAAATTTATCCAGAATAGATAGCAGGGTTTTAGTGCCTGTATAGTCCTTGACAAAGGATTTTTTCCTCGCGACCTGCAATCAATTTTTGTTTTCTACGTGATATTGCAACGCAATACGGCTCTAATTCAACTTTTCCTTGAGTTTTGCTAGATCCTTTACCGCCAGGATTTTGACCGGTCGCGATATATTTCTGACGTTGATATCAGTTGTGATTCCAAACCCCTTAACATCGTCAAGCCCTGCAAATTCTGCAGTTTTTGTGGAAATTACAAGGGCAGTTTCAAATTCTTTGGTGGCTTGTTCAAGTCGCGCACTGATATTTACACTGTCACCGATTGCCGTCAAACGTGAGGGAGTATCTTGATCACTGGTTTTTCCAATCCTGCCAATAATTGCATCTCCAACATGTACTCCAATGCCAATTCTGATGGGTTCTGCCAGGTGCTGGGTCAACATTCTGCTGACATTTCCTGCGGCCTCTACACAATCAATTGCTGCTTTTATTGCATTTTTTGACGCGGTGATTTCATCGCTTGCAAGACCAAATAGTGCCATCATCCCATCGCCCATGAATTTGTCCACATAACCACCATTATTCTCGATCGCCGAGGTGACTTCACCAAAAAAACTATTCAGTATGAATACGACATCATAGGGCAGGCTTTTCTCCGATATTCTGGAAAAACCCCTGATATCAAGAAACAAAATAGCGACTAGGCGCTCAACTCCCCAGCCCAGAGGGTCGGCGGTATTGGAGACAAAATTCTGGTCTTGTGCCTGTACAAGCGGTCGCAATGAGACATTTCCAGTGACTCTCGCCTGACAGGCAAGGCGTATGGAGTCTTCCGCGTTAAGCCGGTCCAGCAATTTTGATTCAGCGCCGGTTTTTGCCTGAAGGTTTTCCTTGCCCGAAAGAATCAGGGTCCTGCATGTGGAGCATCTGGCGCGTCCACCGCAAACCGACATATGAGGTATGCCAGCCTGACGTGAGATTTCCAAAATTGAATTGCCTGGAAAAGTGGTAATAATTTTGTCATCACCGTAATCTATTTTGATCCGTTTTTTTAGTCTTAATGCTAATTGATAGATCACCAATATCGCGACCAACAATATTCCCAGGCCAATAACCGTATTTCTACCCGCCTCGATTTTGGGCAATACAGACCCAATAATAGAACCAATGGTATTATTGTACTCCTCAACTTTTTCAGGATTGTCATTTGACAGTAATTGTAATTGTGAAACATTCAGGCGCGCCGCATTGATCCATCCGGTCATAGCCAGTGTTGGAAGGATTGCGGCCAAAAATAGAAAATACCCGATGTAGTTTTTATACCAAGAATGCAGGCGAAGCCAGAAATGCAAACCAAGACACCCATGTAACCAGGTAATAAGAAGCAGGAAGCTCTGGGCCAGCGCGGACACCGGCCACATCAATCCTAAAGCAATGCCATAATCAACAAAAATGCCGATATCCTGAACCGGACTGCGCATCGCTATTACATGTATGACCAGTAGATAGGGAATGAGCAAGCCAAGTATGATTTGAAACCATTCCCATACAGGCAAACGAAAGGTTTTGCGGGTAACCAGTTTCCAGATTACCAATACCACATGGATACACATAGCACCGACGAGCACTAATGTGCCTGGCAGGGATTGCCATATCCATAACTGCCAGATCAACATCCAGTCCATGGCTTGAAGCGAGATATTGCCAAGTGCATGATTTACATAGTGAAACACAACATAAGTCATAAGCACAAGTCCGCTCCATAAGCGTAACTTTTGACGCATTGTACCCAGACCGGGCTTATTCTGATCCAGGTATGTTTTGGGAGAGGCGGCTACAGCTGATCGAGGGAATGAGATTTTCGGCATAGGTTAATTTATCACCGAAATTTTTACTGCCAATAAAAATCTGACCTGCTGTTCATTTTGTATTCAGGCTGGCGATGTCCACATTTGCCCGGTTAATTACCTCGCGCATGGCAAAGCTGGATTGAATGCGCGACACGCCGGGCAAAACCGAAAGCCAGTTTTTGTGAATATGCTCAAACTCTGACATATCTCTGGCATTGACACGCACGATATAATCGCATTCACCGGACATCAGAAAACAGGCGACAATATGAGGACAATTGGCTACTGCGTCCTCAAATTCCCTTAAATGACTTTCTGATTGACCATGGAGTGTGATGTGTACAATGGAAGTGATTGTCTGCCCCAGGGCTATGTTGGAAATTACCGCCTGATATTTTTCTATTACCTGCCTTTTTTCCAATTGATCAAGTCTGCGAGAGCAGGCTGATGGTGACAATCCTACCTTGTCAGCAAGATCAACATTTGAGATACGCGCATTTAGTTGCAGGTATGTGAGAATTGAAAAATCAAACTTATCCAGGTACATGTGCAATATTCCATCAGTATTCTTATGTTTGACGCAATTTTCAGTCAAAAAAGTATATTTTAAGGGTGCAAAATGCAAGGACTTGAGCATAAAAAGCCTGTAATAATCCGCGACAATATCATCATCCGGTTTGAAGGCGTACTTTTAGCGTCAATATGGAGGCAGTCATGCGTGTGGGCGTACCCAAGGAAATCAAAAATAATGAGTTTCGTGTCGGATTGACACCGGGCTCAGTGCGAGAATATATCGCAAATGGGCATGAAGTTTCTGTAGAGACAGCTGCCGGCGCTGGAATTGGTGCTGACGATGCATCGTATCAGGCCGTTGGTGCAACCATTTGTCAAACGGCCCCTGAGGTATTTGATGGATCAGACATGATCGTCAAGGTTAAAGAACCACAGCCGTCCGAATGGGTGCAATTGCGTGAGGACCATATCCTTTACACATATCTCCATTTGGCTCCCGATGCTGCTCAAACAAGGGGATTGCTGGAATCCGGCTGTAGCGCCATCGCCTATGAAACCGTAACCGATGCTCGTGGCGGTTTGCCACTTCTGGCACCGATGAGTGAAGTTGCCGGTCGTCTTTCCATTCAGGCAGCTGCAACAGCATTGCAGAAACCAAATGGTGGTCGTGGAATTTTGCTGGGTGGGGTTCCCGGAGTAAAACCTGCACTGGTAACAGTAATTGGTGGCGGTGTCGTCGGGACTCATGCAATCAAGATGGCTGTTGGTCTTGGAGCGGATGTTACCGTGCTTGATCGTTCATTACCACGCTTGCGCGAAATTGACGATATTTTTGCTGGCCGTGTTACAACCCGTTATTCAACCAATGAGGCCCTTGAAGAAGAGGTATTTGCTGCCGATGCAATAATCGGAGCTGTGCTGATTCCTGGCGCTGCGGCGCCAAAACTGGTCTCAAAAGCGATGCTCTCTGGTATGAAACCCGGCTCAGTGCTCGTCGATGTGGCTATCGATCAGGGCGGTTGTTTTGAAACATCGCACGCAACAACCCATGCTGATCCAACCTTTGAAGTTGAAGGCATTGTTCATTACTGTGTCGCCAATATGCCAGGCGCTGTACCGCTGACTTCTTCTTACGCTCTTAACAACGCAACGCTTCCATTCGGATTGCAGCTTGCAAATAATGGGCTGAGCGCTCTGGGATTGGATAGACATCTTCTCAACGGACTAAATGTTCATCGCGGAAAAGTAACCAATTTAGCTGTTGCCGAGGCCCTGAACCTCGAGATGGTAGAGCCAGCATCCGCACTATAAGTCGCCTGATCGCTGCTATTGAACGTTACTCGCCAGTCGGCGAAGTCTTGCTTGGATGGAAACTTTTTGCCGGTTATTGACGTTTGTTGGCGTGAGGAACGATCGCGCAATCCGGCCAGAGCGGGCTCGCGGTACCCCTTTCGCCATTTGCAAGCAGCGCGAACCGAAACACCCACTGCGCAGGCAACATCATAAGTGTGCGGTTGTGGAACCCCAGCTAACGCGTGTAGATAGCATGAGTTAGTGTCCGTGTGTGGATGCCCCCGGTTTTGCAAGGACTATTTGAACTTATTAGTTTGTGATCGAGTGCGGCCATGTGTCAGGCCTCACAGGTGCGGCCTTTCAATTGCCGCGGGCCGGTATGGTGATACGCGGTTCTGTTCCAAATCACTACGACGGGCTGTATGCCAGGGACGGTCATGTCATCTGGATGTTTGCTGGTTCCGAGTGTGGTGGCAAAGCTATGGCAATCGCCTTCACATTGATTGAAACCGCCAAGCTCAATGGTGTTGATCCTCAGGCTTGGCTGACAGATGTTCTTAGCCGCATTGCGATCACAAGATAAACAGGGTTGACGAACTGCTGCCATGGAATTACGTTGTAAGTGAGTGATAATATGGACGCTTACTGTGCTACTGAAATTCTTGAAATAGAATATTGTGCGATAGGTAAGCATTCTGTAAAATCGGAATTGGTTTTGGATAAGGGCATGGAGCCAAAACACCGGGCAATTCAGTGTTTTAAGTATAGTAAAAATGATACCAATAGTAGTTGGTTGAATTTGTAGGGTTGTTTCAAATGAGTATGGAGCCGAACGATCTTGGCCGATCTTTTATTCGGGGGTGTAAAAAAAGCCTTTTTCGCGGACTCAATAGTACAATTGTCGCCGGTTGTGCGGTCTTTTTGTGGTTGCAAGCTGGGTTTGCACAAGTCGTACCTGTGGTGACTGACAACCAAGTGGCAAGTGTTGGTGCTGCAACCTGCGCACAACAGTTGAATAATTATATATCTGGCCTCGATAACGACGGACTTAATAAGGAATACGCCGAAATTGGATTAGCGTCCGCAGCGATTCTTGCGCATCAGATTGAGGTAGGAGCTAATGTCGCTGGATTGGGAACGGAGGAGGGAGGAAGGTTAATTCCGTGGCTTGACCCTGTCTCTACTACAGCATCAATAGTGGCTATAGAGGCCGGTATTATAGCTCAGGGAGTTGCACTTGCAGCATCTGAAGTACAACTCGGGCTTGAAGCTGCTGCTCTTGTTGCCATGGCTGTCGGCGTGGATTTACAGATAGACGCAAATGAAGCCACTCAAGTCCAAAATAATCTGCCTAACTGTAATTCAACTTTTACCGGGACCGTAACCGTTGATGCTGGAGGAATTGATGTAACAGGCAATTCTCAAATTACGGGTGATTTGGGTATTAATGGAGACTTTATCGCGGCAAGAGCAGAATTCGTGCAGGGGCTGAGCGTTTTTGATGGCCAATTAACTCTTGGGAATGCAGATCTCGACAGTTTCTTTGCCGGTATTACGATCGGCGGTGGGGCATTTGCAGGAGCTGGAACTGGTGGAGAAGATTCTTATACAGGTGATGTTGATGCTATTGCTATTGGCAATGGCTCGTCCGCATCGAATGCTGGCGGCATTGCTTTTGGTCTCAGAGCCAATAGTGGCGCAGCCAGTGCGGTTGCCATTGGCACCGACTCGTCTGCATCAGGTGCCTCAAGCGTTGCATTTGGAGTAACTTCCTCTGCTACCCAGGAAAATGCTTTTGCGCTTGGTACATCAGCTGCCGCAACAGGCGTTAGCAGCCTGGCTTTTGGTAACAATGCTGCAAGCTCTGGTCTTAATGCGATTGCCATTGGTACAAGATCAGTGGCTTCAGC
>JAAEMP010000145.1 GCA_024225445.1 Hyphomicrobiales bacterium
AATCGCCCAGAACCACTTTCGCAAAGGAACGCGGCTTTTGTGAAAAATGGTGCCCGCCGTCACATAAATCTGTTTGCGGCAACCCCGACATTCATCAAATACAACATTCCCTGTCCTAACTGCATAATCAGAAGATGATCTGTATTATTTGTCGGATTTGACATCTGAGGGACCCTTGGTTCAATATCGAAAAGATCACAACAGCGATTCAGAAAAACTCTGATTTGTCTACAAAAATTTCATGCGATTGTCCTGTCACCATAGGGTCGAATTTGAGCTTTCACCAGGCCACACATTGTTTATTGACGACTCCCGGCAAAACGTCGAAGCAGCAATCGTGGCAGGATGATGCACGCTGCAATTAGAAAATGCAGAAACTCTCAAAACGGGCCTTGAACGCTACCGATTTGACCAATAACTGGGTGCCAAAGCATATCGTTTTATAGATGTACCCGAGTGACATCAGGATCAGTAATCTTTCTGATAAAAGATTCCGGCCTTGGTGTTGCCATCTTCGGTCGCTTCTCCGCGTAGTTTGACGCCTTTGCCGATGGATAGATCAATAGTCGCTTTTCCAGTTCCAGCGTCGGTTCCCCGTTCAACACCAATATAGGTTTTATCGTTGAGATATCGACCAACACCAACCGTTGTTTCACCGGTTTTTTCATCGGTTTTAACATCTAGATCGTCCGCCCTAATCAAATCACGAAACTTGTCCAGCATTGAGGAATTCCCGCCTTTTCCTGTCAATGTGGCAGCAGCCTGACCCAGTTTGACGATTTGAAGCGCTGATAAGGAACTAACATCCTTGCCAAAAACAAGCTGTGCAAGCACCTCATCTTCGCCCAATGCAGGTGATGAAGAAAATTCGAATTCCGGATTGTCGGCGGGGCCGACAACGTCGATAATGATCGTGTATTCATCACGCTGTGTTTCGGCGGAAATTGCAAGTTCGGGCACCAGCGAACCGTTAAAATTTAGCTCTCCCCGGGTGAAATCCAATCTCTTGCCCAGAATGGATAATCTGCCACGGCGAAACTGAAATGCGCCAAGTGCCTGGGGGTTCGACAGAGAATTCGTCAGTTTCAGTTCTCCGCCCAGTTCTGCATCCAGTCCCCTGCCGCGAACATAGATCTGGCCAGGCGCTTTGATATCCAAATCAAGACGCAATCCTTTTGCTGAAGACTTTTCAACCGGCTTCAGGCCGGCAGCCTGCTTGGATATTTCTGCATTGGCATTCTTGTGCTGTATATTCAGCTTGGCAATTGAGCTTGGAATGCGCTCAGGTATGGTAACCGTTGTACGTTTCAGGTTTACGGATCCAGAAATAATGGGATCGGAAACCAGGGACCCGCCAACACGCATATTGGCATTGAACTTCGAGGACACCGAGAGATGATCGGTATATACCCCATCTTTCACGCGAAGTGCTATATCGGCAGGAAATCCTCTGCCCGAAGAAATATCTATATCACCCTCCGCAGATACACGGCCTCCCGTTGAAAGCTCACCGCCCATACGTTTGATGCGAATTTTCTCATCAGCCATCACCAAGTCAAGCGCTAACCCATTGATTGCAATGCCGCTTTGAGCGTGGACGAATCGAGCTTTGCTGGTGTTGATCTTACCATTGATCGCTGGTTTGTCAGACGAACCCGAAACACCCAGTTCGATGGATGCATTGCCATCCAACACTATGCCCTGAGCGCTTAATTGCTTTGCCAGCAATGCGAATGGCAGCTTGCCCGCAAATGCCAGATCGAGCTTTACGCCCTTGGCGAGAACAACCTTGCCGCCGCCATCGATTTTTAGTCCTGAGGAATTGGTTGTTGCAGAATCGAAGTTCAACTGGTCTTCCGCAAATGTTCCTGTCGACGAAATATTGAGGGCCGATATCGCAAGCTCGCGTGTATGTTTGGTCGCCACTCTTTGTAATTTCAGATCATAATTAACTATTGGTTCAGTCGAAGAGCCGGTAATTTCCACCTGGCCCGACACTAACCCACTGGCACCTAGGCTGGAGGTAAACTGGTTGATCAATCCGCCATCGACATTTGTGATATTCGCTGAAAGATTCAATTTTTCGCCCACGCTGCCAGATGTTTGGAGTTTCCCGTCGCCAATTCCCAATTCCACGTCGCTAATATTAATAGTACCGTTCTCCACCAGAATTTTCGCTGTTTGCGAAAGGGACAGATCAATAGATTGAACCACCGCTTCGGCATTGGTAATTTCAATATCGATCTGCTCGCCAACGCGAATATTGCCGTTGGCATTTAGTGGAATTTTGTTGATATTTGCGACGACGTCAAAGCCGGTCCAATCGCCCTGCTGGTCAAAATTCAAACTGAAACCATCCACAACAGTTGTGCCGCTGATAATTCTTGCCGCATCGACATTTCCCATAGGTTTGGGTGCATTGCGATAGTCGTGGATTTTCACTGCAATATCCATATCCGAAATCTTCAAATCCTCACGCTGGATCCCGGCGCTTTGGAGCCGGACCTCGACAACCGGTATTTGCGCAACATGGCTGAAGGTGGCGCTGCCCGCTACACCACCGAATACTTTCTGCAAAGCCAACGCTGCCAGAGGTC
The DNA here is from genome assembly GCA_024225445.1 of Hyphomicrobiales bacterium. Classification (GTDB taxonomy): domain Bacteria; phylum Pseudomonadota; class Alphaproteobacteria; order Rhizobiales; family Rhizobiaceae; genus JAAEMP01. Next base: position 2,598 of record JAAEMP010000145.1, read on the forward strand.
CCAATTGCGGCAGGTTGATGTCAATCACCCCTTCGGGCATAAATTTATCATCAAATACCAGTTCTCCCGTAATGGAATTCACCCCGTTTTCCAGGTGAATATTTTCCAGCACCCTGTTGCCACTTTTCACGTGCAACCTTGTGTCACCGGAAAGCGGAACTCCATCGACCGTGCCACCAAGTTTTATTGCGATGTCCGGATTTTCAAAATCCGCCAGTCCTTCAATCACCAGTTTGAGGTTTTCACCCCGATGCTCTGCGAATATCAAGTCTTCGCCATCCAGAGAAAAATCGATTCTGGGCTTTTCAATCGGACCATCTATATTTAATTGTGAGGCAAGTTTGACATCTAGCCCATCAATCAGGCCCTTGATGCTGGCAATTTTGAGCTTTAGCTCTGCAGCAATTTCTTTGTTGGTAATTTTGCCGCTACCCGAGCCTGATATTGGTCCTCCATTGAGTGAAAAATTATCAATCTGTATATCTGTGCGATTGGTGCCTTCTAACTGGCCGCTGGCGATCAGCGCTTCGCCCACCATGACCGCCAGTTTATCGGGTAGAGCTGATGAAGCAGCTTTTGCATTGAAGCTCGCATGCCATGAATTATTGTCGCGGTTATATTCGGCGTTTGCGGCAACACCGAGCACGGGGTTCTTGAATTCGAACGATTCGATAGACAGTGTGCTCTCAGAGATTGAACCGTTAAAATCGACGTCCTGGACACCTGTGAGAGCCTTTGCCAAATCATTGTTGGGGCTTTCGATCGAACCAGCGCGTGCGACACCTGAAAATTGTCCAGTTAGATGTTGCAAATCAAATTGAGGCGCCTGCACAGACACATTCAGATCAGCCACGCTAATTCCGCCAGTATCAATCTGTGGCATCAAGGCCGTGGCCTGAACAATCGCTTTGTTTCCGGTTCCCGAAATTGAAATGTCAGCACTGCGAATGGCGAAATTTTTTAAGCCTGCAACAATTCCATCTGACATGCTCAATGCGGCATCTTTGGAAGAGAATTCGCCAGTGATCGCATTCTTGCCCATTGGATCATAAACACCATGGGCTGTCAGGGAAAATCGATCCGCGTCAATTTTTGCATGTGATAGGTCTATTTTACCGGTATTCAGCCGGTTGAAATCGATTTCGATATTAAGGTTGTTGCCAATCAGCTCGCGATATTGTGGCGGCAGTAATTTTGCTGGATCGCCAATTGCAAAAAGGCTTCCTCGCTGTCCATCCTGCGAAGTCGCCAGATTGCCAATAATATCCAAAACTTGTATCCCGTCCAGTTTGGTGGTTGAATCCAGTCGCCAATTTTTGATTGGCCCGGTTCCTGATACATTCATTTCGAATTGGGGCACGTCCTCCAGCTGCAGCAAATGGGATAATATTCCGTTTGGTGATTCATTTATCGATGCGCTGAGTTCAGCAATATCCTGGGTGGGTCTATAAGTTGCACTGATCTGTAAACTTCCGGCAATTTCGTCGGTACGAGATGCGTTCACCCTGCCATCCAGTTGCACAGGCGCAGTGTCGGCAACCAGTTGTCCATCTAACTTCAACCGGGCTGTGGATCCGGCAATATTTTTTCCTAATACCAATTCATCTATACGAATATCCTGAACGGCCACAGAAACCGGTAAGCTGAATTCACCGCTATTGGCCGATTGGTTATCGAGTATGTTGGGCCTGCGTAGTAATTCAACACGCAACAAGGTAATCGCTGACGCCTCGAACTTGGCTGTCAGCAGCTTCAACGGGGCCCAGATTATCCTGGCGCCATCTAGTGATAACCAGGTTCCCGAGTTGTCGGCAACGGTGATTTGCTTCACCGAAAGATCACCCGACCATATTCCCGAAATGCCGGTAAGCTGAACGCTTACTTTATCGCTGGAAGCAAGGGAGGAGATGGTAGATGCCAGGATCCCGCGCCCGATAACGGTCAAAGTTAATCCGGCAATCAAGCCTGTTACCAGCAACAACAGGACGCCCAGGCATCGAACTAGATATTTCATTATGGTCGATTTACCGTACCGCAATCTAAATCTCCATTACCACGGTGGTATCTCCAGCAAGCCAATCAGCCAGCCTCGGCGGCTGATTAGGGAGTTGCCTAGCCTTCAAAATGCCTGTCCTATACCGGCGTAAATCCCCCATCTATCTTCGCCATCACGCCGATTGAGCGGGGTGCCCACATCAAGGCGCAGCGGACCAAACGGGGTTTGGTAACGAATTCCTATACCAGCGCCAAAACGCAGATCCGAAAAATCAGGAAATTGAGAGGTTGATGCCGTGCCCGTATCAATAAACGGAACAATACCAAATGTCTCATTGATCCAGATACGCCCTTCAAGCGAAGCCTCGAACAACGACAACCCCCCTGTCGGGCGCATATTGAGATCATGGGGGCCGATGGCCTGAAATGCGTAACCTCGCACCGAACCGCCACCGCCAGCATAAAACCTGCGGTCAGCCGGAACGCTTTCCAGCGAAGCGCCATAAATTGAACCCAAAGCTGTTCTGCCGGCAATGGTAAGGTTTTGTACCGGTGTATAATATCCCGCCACACTGGCCTTTGCCTTTATGAAACTGGTACTACTTTTCAGATCATAAGACGGTTCGAGTTGCAATAGAAGACGGCTGCCCGTAGTCGGATTAAACCGGTCGTCACTACCGTCATAAACGTATTCAATGGGTGCACTGATAATAAGGTGACGGCTTACATTTATTTCTTCGACAATGCGTGAAAGATCAACATCCAGGCCGTAAAAAATTTTGCTTCGGGCATCAAATTTGTGAGATACACCTACACGACCGCGAACAGAGCGGCGTTCAAAAGCGTTATAATTTTCCGATACTGCTCTGCCGGCAGCCGAAAAGGTCGATGCGGGATCGTAATATCCCGGCTGCTCGTACAAAAATCCGGCACTATAGTTGAGCCCTGCCAGATCCCGCGCTTCTCCGATATGGCTGATCGAACCGTCGACGCGCAATTTACCGGCTCGTCCAAACAAATTGCGGTGTCCCCAATAGCCCTCAATTCCAAATCCTTCCGAATTGGAATAGGTGGTGCCAACGCCAAGGTAGCGCTGTTTGCGCTCTTTGACCTTGATGATCAGCGTCACCTGCCCATCGCCATTCAGGTTTTCACCCACATCGACAATGACAGAACTGAAAACGCCAAGTTGCAAAAGCCTTTTCCTGATGTCGCTAATACGTTCGGGCGAATATTCTGAACCAGGAATTATTGCGGCCTGTTCGATAATAAATTCGCGATCCACGTCCTGATTGCCAACCACCGACACATCTCCCAATGTGGCTGTCGGACCGGCATATACCCGAATATCGACATCCAGTGTGCCGGTCTTGTGATTTGCTTCAACACTCGCGCTTGTAACTTGTGCGAATGGGTGTCCGGAATTTCTCAATTGTGCGAGTATATTCTCCTGAGCCTGCAAGATCAGATATGAATAGGCGGGTTGAGCCTCGGACAGGCCAAATTCTGAAGGGCTCAGATTTGCGGCATCCCCGACAAAACGCACCCGGCCAAATTTAAACTGGCGACCGCCTTTGACTCTCAATTCCACCGGCACCGTGGTGGCTATATCAAATTCTTTGGTGGTTTCAATATTGCGGATCTCGGCACCCTGGATGAACACGCGCACAAGACCGGCATAGCGCGCCTGCTCATACAATGCTGCAATCAGCAGGTCACGATCAGCTTTGGCCTTGATCAGCAAACCAAGCGAACCTGAAACCGGAGATCCTTCGCCGGCAATCAGCTCTGATGCTGAGCGCAGCTGAGCCTCATCCGCATCACTTAACCCTGTCTGTGTTAAAGACACGCTATAGCGAACAGGGTCAACCACTGTTGTTTCTTCTTGGGCAGGCTCAAAAAATTTTTTACCAAAAATCTCAAAGGCATCCGATGAAGTTGCGGAAAACATCAATAAAATTGCCAATGACGTCAGTATCGTGAAACTGACTTTTTTTTTCCTATTCTGGTATTTCGCAATCGCCATTGTCATGAGTTTATGCAACATATTCCGACAAAGAAGGTGTCACACATTCTCCTGCAACTATGAAGTGAAACCAACCTGATGCGGCGGTTGTGACTGGGCAACTAATTGTATGCTATTTTAATAAACTTTACGCAGGGTAAATACAAGCCCAAAACCCGGCTTCCGAAACAGAATTCTCTGTCTGATAATCTACCTTTCAACAGGTGCTTTGTATGAGCTTCAACGTGAACGTCGCAGCTTATCGATGGGTTGCCATTATCCAGAAAAGGTACTGGCCGATCCCATCTACGGGACCCATGACACCCGAAGGTTCCTGAATGAAAAGGGCATTCGTTTTGCCGGAAAGCCTTTGGGACGTCCGCCAAAGATGAGCAGCGCCGAGGACAACATAAACCGCCGCCAGCGACAGCAGGACTACCGCGAGCGCATTCCCATCGAAGGCAAGTTCGGGCAGGGCAAGAACGGCTACAATCTCAACTACATCCGCGCCCGCACGTCCAAAACCAGCGAATCCTGGATCAGAAGCATCTTCCTGGTCATGAACCTGCTGGTTCCGTTCAGGCTTTTATTTGCCCGGATTCTGAGACACATTGTTCGCCATGTGACAGCGGTATTGCATGTCCAGCTTCACCGGTTCCACAAAATCACCGCTCGCCAGATCGACAAACTGAAACAATCGCCTTTATTGGAAATGACTTTCTAAGGAGGCTCTA
>JAAEMP010000146.1 GCA_024225445.1 Hyphomicrobiales bacterium
AACCTTGTTCCTGGAAGTGACGGCTCGTTGCAGATTGAATGGCATCTAAATCAATATGATATTGAGATCGATGTGCTGGAACCCTATGACATAGTTGCTACACGTTTTGATCATGTAACTGATCGTGATGAAGAATTAGAACTGCAGAGCGATTTTTCTGCACTAGCGAATTGGATTACTGATCTAGCGGCTGACCGTGCGCTTATCGAACAAGCAGAGGCATAATACACTCTCAAATGGAGCCATATGACGAAGAGCGGATAGGCGCGGACGACACAATTATCCGTCGTATAAATCCTGAACAACACATAGTATGGGACAATAACCGTGCATGTAATCGGGTATCCTCAAAAGTATTTTCTCCATCATCGGGATTGAATGGTGGGATGTCGGTGGACATTGAGAAACTAATTGTTGCTGGAGGAGAAATCCCTCAAGAGTACGTAACAGACCCTGTATTTATAGGGTCTGTTTCGTTTTCAGCCGGTGCTGCGCGTAATTTATCACTTCGAGTCGGGTACGATCCATTACCTGATAATCCGTACCATGGAGAAGTATGGGGCTCCAGTTCGGCCAATCGATTTTCCAGGTCTCAAAAAAAAGGACTTGGCCAAGTTTCAACATGGTACGTTGAGATACAAGGCGTTGAGATAATGTAGCCCAAAAATTGAATAAATCTGTGTTTCAAATCACCGCCATTTGAAGTTGCGTAACTCACCACTCGAAGTTGAGCGATACAGCAGTATCACGCGAGTTCATGTGGCGGAGAAGAGGGGCTTTGTGGGAATTAATGGGAATATCCGGTAATTGCTGAAAACTGAACAAATTCAACGGTTTGTCGTCGGAAATCTTGATTGATTTAGTATCAAGCAAAAAAATCGCGCAACTTCGAATGGCGGCAAACACATAATTTAATGTGCTCGCAAAAATTCGGCAAAAATCTAAACCATTGAAAACACGTTTATATTGGCAGTTCATGGTAGGAACTCGACCGTCATTTTGCGAGGCAGTTCCTGCCATGGCTATACGATTGAAAAATAACACTACTCCTGAAAAACTCCATTTTTATGGTAGAAACTCGTCACCTAGCTGTATTGTCAGCAATTAGAGCATTTCACATTTAGACGGAAGCATATCCTGCGTTTTTGAGATATTTGTTGCACTCTGCTGGACTTATGTCACCTACCAGTTTGCCGACATACCTCCAAGCCTCTTCAATGGTTCGTTTCTGGGCCATGCGCATCCAGTGTTTGATTTTGGCAAAGGTTTGCTCGATCGGATTTAGATCCGGCGAATAGGGTGGCAGGAACCACAAGCGTGCTCCTGCAGACTTGATAACGTCCCGGATGA
>JAAEMP010000147.1 GCA_024225445.1 Hyphomicrobiales bacterium
CAAACCGCCATATATGATGAACCGGGCAGGTTTACTGTATTTCCCGGTTATGAATGGTCCGGCAACACAGCAGTTGGTGGAGATCACAACGTTTTTTTTCGTAACGAGGGACACGCCATTCGAAGATGTTCGCACGCCTTGCTGGAAAACCGCTCGGAAATGGAAACAGACGCCCACACCCTGACTGACCTCTACAAGGCATTTAATAATAATGATGAAGACGTGGTCATGTACGCCCATGTTGGAGGTCGATATGCCAACATATTCTATGACCATGATCCCTTGCTGGAGACTGCCGTCGAGGTGCATTCCGCATGGGGTACGTTCGAATGGGTCCTCACAGACGGTTTTGCCCTGAATAGACGCGTAGGCGTGGTGTGTAATTCCGATGGCCACAAAGGGCGCCCCGGCGCCAGTTATCCGGGCGATTCAATATTCGGAGCTTATGGCGGACTGACATGCTTCCTGACAAACAGGAATGATCGCGATTCAATTTTCGAAGCCCAACGGCGCCGCCACCATTATGGCACCACCGGCTGTCGAATGTATATGGATGTGCGGGTTGATTTACCTCAAACAAGCACGCTGTTTGAGCGCAATCCCGATGCCAAACCGGACACAAAAACCCACCAGGTAAAAACGGCAATGATGGGTGATATTGTACAAACCAAAGCAGGTTCGGTTGATTTGGCAGTGGACATTAAGGCCCATGCCGGAATTGAGCGAATAGAAATAAGAAACGGGACTGAAATTCTGGAAACAATAAGAACCTATGAAAACAAAGATCTGGGTAGCCGGGTAAGGGTGTTGTGGAGTGGAGCGGAATATCGAGGTCGTGGCAGGAACACCACCTGGAGCGGCCGCGCCCAGTTTGGCAATGTAACCATTGATCGTTTTGAAACCATCAACCAGTGGAATCCAGACATGCTGTTTGAACAACGCGGCTCCGATACCGTGATCTGGAAAGCTGTAACCACCGGCAACTTCATGGGATTTGACGCCTGGATCAATGGAAGCTCCGGCAGTTTGTTGCTAACAACCAATCACGGGGAAATGTTGCTAAATCTGTCTGATATCGGGATTGAAGATACTGTACTCGATGCGGGAGGGCTGGATCGTAAACTGAAGGCCTTTCGCCTTCCTGATACCAGTCTGGACAGCGAGATTTCATTCTCACGAAAAATATCAATCAGTTCTGACGGCGATAATCCGATCTGGATATGTGTCACTACCGAAGATGGTTATCAAGCCTGGTCCAGTCCAATATATTTATTTTGAGAAAATCAGAGTATATAACGTTACACGATATTGATACCAAATTTGAACAACGAACCAAGGTCAGTTATCGGTCAGGAATATTGACCAGCATTATTTATGACCATAATATTGTCAAAATCGATTTTCGTGTGAAATTCTCTGAAGTATGGTTATATCAGACTCATAATTGGTTATTGAAAATCACCTGAGCAGCGCGGGCGAAATTTCAAAACTGCTAAAATCAGGAAAACAAATCCTGTGGCTGAGTAAACGACCTAATGACAACCTGTTTAACAATTTCGCCAGGCTTTCTCATGTTTTCAACTCGAGTAATGAAGAATCTTGTCATACCAAAATTCTCCTACCATTTAACGCCCGTCCCTATTGGTGCCTGCAAACTGATTATGGGCTTCGGCTTTCTAGCAAAGACATGGACATTCATGAAATATCCGGATTCAATCGACTATTTCAACTGATAGCAGGTACAACCTTCCAGAAAAGTAAGTACATATACCAACACGTTGTAAACAAGGGTATCAAATTGACCGCTCTGGGACGGCGAAATCGAAAGTCCAAGGTCTGGTCCATATTAAAAGCACTCAGGGCATTTGGATTGCTGCCCAACAAAAAATACTACCAAAACAACATGGAAATGTTTGAGGCCCCATCCCGGTTAACCCGCAACATAACAACCCGTTGCACCCCCGGTCAAAACCCAAGGAAATCGCGGTTGTTGTTCATCTGCATTACAATAATCTGTGGCCGGAATTTGCTGAAAAACTACCGGATTTTCCTGTAGATTTTGATCTGCTTGTAACAATAACCAAACAAAATGAATTACTTGCAGAACAAATCGAGAGGCAATTTGCCGGCGCAACAGTTGAAAAAATTGGAAACAAGGGTCGCGATATCTGACCATTGTTTTACCTGCCAAATTCCGGGTGCCCGAAAAAATACGAACTTATTTGCAAAGTACACAGCAAGAAATCCCTCAGCAACAGACGTGAAAGTCCAGTTGGCATGCTGTGGCGGCAAAATTGCATTTTGAACCTGCTGGGCAGTAAAAACCAGATACGCAGCATAATTAGTATGTTCAGGCAAAATCCAGATGTGGCAATGATTGGGCCACAAAACATCAGATTGCCCTTAACCGAACATGATTTGCAAAAGTCCTGGGGGAAAAATAAAGCAAATACTTTGAAGCTAATAGTGAAACTCGGATTATCCACTGAAACAGATGATTTGCGCTCCAGGCTGTAAACCAGACAAATCCGGATTGGAATAATGGGGTTCATGGAATTCATTGACGACTTGGAACCAACGCGCACGTCCGCTGATTTGAAAAAATGATATTCGTGGAGACGTCCCCATTGGAGATCAGCAACGGGCATACATGCAAGAAAACGGAATACCACATCGTGAGAAGTAACAACTGAATTTGGGTTGTAGGTTTTATTACTGTTTAAGGGGCGAACAACTCGTCCAAACGTTGTTCCATCATATCTGAGACCGATGAGTGGACACAATCCTTGCCATGAATCCGGGTCGGACAATACAAGCACGCTACTGAATTAACCAAGTATTTACAAAAACAGCTAATACTCCAGCGACGGCAGCTTGGGTCGCAATGACCCATTGGCATGATGCTCCGCTACCGTGTTGGTTATGATCCGACATGCTTCACAGAAAATCCATTTGTTGGATTTCCCGCGGCAAATACAGCTCACCAAATAAGCCAAGCCGCCAGCTCAGCCGATCAGATTCAAGCTTGTACTGGAAATTATATGCGCATTCAAGAATTGCTTTCACAATTAAATCAACCCGATGTCAAACTAATTCAGCAAGATACTGATTTGCTTGAAGCTGCGCGAACCCTTTGTACATTTAATATACGAGCGCTTCCTGTTGTTGATTCCGAAAAAAATGTCTTGGGCATAATATCGAAGCGGGATATCGTTAGATCGATTGTAAATAGTGAAGAAAAATTCTTTCAACATAAAGTGAAGGATACAATGACAACAGCGGTAACAACCTGTTCTCCTGATGATAACAGCAACGAAATTTATCAAACCATCAGTACGAAAAAAATACGTCATATTCCTGTTGTTGAAAATAATAAACTAATAGCGATGCTCAGTATTCGAGATTTTGAGAAAGTTCGCGAAGCTAACAAAACCCAGACCTTGATGGATGAATTGACAGGTCTATACAATTTGCGTCACCTTTTGAGCTTGCTGAACAGTGAATTCAGTCAATATCGTCGCTTTCATTCGCGGTTTTCTGTTTCAACAATTATTGTCAACGATTACAATCAAATTAATACGACCGCCGGCTATGCCGCGGGCGACGAATTACTGAAAAGTATGGCTGATATTTTAGGTGAATCAACTCGTGCATTTGATATCATTGGTCGCACAGCGGATGACCAGTTTGTCATCATATTTCGGAATACTGACCGAAAAACAGCGATTCGCGCATGCGAACGGGTAATTAAAACCGTGAAGACCGCTGCTTTGGTCCCTGCTCAGGGAATGAAACATTTATCCATCAGCGTAGGCCTGGCAATCGCTAACATTGAAGATCAAAGTGGAATAAGTATTATGAAACGGTCTGGCAATCTGGCCAGGTCAGCAGTTGATATGAGTAATAACTGCCTTGAAGTAGACGCAGATAATAACCTTGAGAACATAAACTCAGCTGCCTAGTGCCTAATTTTGCAAGCGATTGCAAATGCATGGATTTCGACTGCTTCTGATATACCTCAAGTAACATATTGAAAACAATGCATACTATTAAATCGGACACTTGGGGGGACCCAACCGGTGTTTTTCTATTCGATAATATTCAGCATATCGGCCAAGAATAGGTGAATTCGCTGAGTGTATTATAGTGATACACCAAAATGGAGATGCGAGAACCCTGGAGATTATTCCCTCCACGATATTTCACAGTTTTTCCATCAGATCTTTGACCGGTTTATTACCATCTCATTATCCCTCTTGCCCCAATTTCCAAATTACGGCAATATTCACATCCATCTCAAGTCGGCAGGCAGTGAGCGTGAAACGGTGTGTGCCATGATACCAGTTTACAACGGAGAACGCTCATGGCAGAAGATAATACCACCAAGCGCAGGAGAAAGCGCACCGGCAGACGTCCCCCGTCTAATCAGCATGTTTCACCCAGTCCTCCCGATGCATTCACGCTGGTTACCTCTCAGAACGAACGGGGGAAATTCTCTTTTCTGAACAAAGACAGTCGTGAATTTATAATGCAAAGGGCGATTGACCTGCTGGCCGAACACGGTGTCGCTGTCGTTCATCCGCAAGCCAATGAAAAAATGCGTGTGGCCGGCGCTGTTCCCGGAGTTGAAGCAGACCGGTTGCGTTTTCCACGCGAACTGGTTGAAGAAGCGCTGGACAATACTCCGCGTGAGGTCAGCCTTTGCGGGAAATTGCCTTCGCGTGATGTTCACCTGCCACGAAATGATGGGGCATTCATCATGCGAACGGGCACCGGAGCCCACGGCTATGTCGAGCCGGAAAATGCCGAATACCGCAATTTGATGATCGACGACGTGGCAAAAATTGCCGCTCTGGCAAACGGGCTGGATCAAGTTGGATTTGTCGCCCATCCGTTTTGTTATGGCGTGCACGAACTGACATCAGATATCCATGGCGTCGCATCCCTGATTACCCGCACCGACAAGCACATCTGGCTGCAACCCTATAATGTTGAAAATGTCGAATATCTGATACGCTTAGCCACTGCAGCGGCAGGCAGTGAAAAACAACTCAAATCCAGACCAATCGCCAGCTGTATCATGTGTTCATTCACGCCGCTGGAATTCAAGGTAATGGATGTCGAGGCGCTGATGCAATGCGGCAAGGCGGGCGTGCCGGTGCATGCCTGTTCCCTGCCCTCTGCAGGTGGCACCGCACCGCTTTCTGTTGCCGGCACGGTATTGATGGCGGTGGCGGAAATTCTCGCAATGATCACCCTGGGACATGTATTGGCCCCGGGCAATGCCATCATCGCCACTCCGCTGATGTTTACCCTCGATATGCGCACCGGCATGGCGCTGCATTCGTGTGTTGAAAGTCTGCAGGCCAAATCCATGGCCATTGATGTTCTCAAGAACGGTTTTGGCCTGATTACCCATACCTATGGAGCGGGTTCGGATACGCCGGATGTTGACGGTCAGTCAATGGCCGAACGTGCCATGCTGGGGCAGATGGTGGCGATGAGCGGCGCCGATATTCTGGGCGGTGTCGGGCAGCTGGAATGCGCCACCGTATTTTCACCGGTGCAGGCTGTACTGGATAATGAACTGGGTGGTTATTATCGCAGCCTGATCCAGACCCCGCCGGTCAATGATGAGGCAATAAACTGGCAAGAACTGCGTCAGGTCGGCATTGGTTCACATTTTCTTGACAGCCCGCACACGCTGAAACATTGCCGCGAGCAGCATTCACCGCAAATATTTCAGCGCACCGATCGCGATGGCTATGAAAAAGGCGAGCGCGCCGGCGCATTTGAGGCGGCCAGAGACAAGGCAATCGCGCTGATCAATACCCCTCCTCCGAAAGGCCTGCCCAACGAAAACCAGTGCAATGAAATTGCCGACATTGTCGCCCGGGCCGACAGGGATATCATTGGCAAGGCACAATCTCACAAGGGGCCACGTGAGGTGATATAGCAGAATACCTTTATAATGATCATGCAATCAGGAGCGAAAGCGACAGGCGCCGGTGCGCCGCCCCCGCGGAGGTCGGGCGTAAACCCGAATAGCCGTGAGCGAGAAAAATTCGGAACTGAATCTAAATGAAGGCATTCTGCTATATGAAACAGATTCCAAAATGCCCCGCAGAGATTTGAAACGAATATTCAATTCAGCATAACAAAAACAGGGCGGGATTGGTTCCCGCCCTGCTATAGCGCATATAACTATATTGACATACCTGCATTTTTACTCGGCGGCAAACTGGCCCATCGTGTTGTCTTTGCCGGAGGCTTTCAATGCGGCATCGCCGGAGAAATACTCCTTGTGATCATCACCAATATCGGATCCGGCCATGTTCTGATGCTTGACGCAGGCAATATTCTGGCGGATTTCCTTGCGCTGGACACCGGCCACGTAACCGAGCATGCCCTGATCGCCGAAATATTCCTTTGACAGGTTGTCAGTGGAAAGCGCTGCGGTGTGGTAGGTCGGCAGGGTGATCAGATGATGGAAAATCCCCGCATTGCGCGAACTGTCCGCCTGGAAAGTACGAATTTTTTCATCTGCCTCGCGCGACAATTCGCTGTCATCATAATCCACACTCATCAACTTGGCCCGGTCATAGGCGGATACATCCCTGCCCTCATCCAACCAGGCATCATAAATCTGCTGGCGAAAATTGAGCGTCCAGTTGAACGATGGTGAATTGTTGTAAACCAGCTTGGCGTCGGGAATGACCTTGCGCACTTCGCTCATCATACCGCCGATCTGGCCAATATGCGGTTTTTCAGTTTCAATCCAAATCAGGTCGGCACCGTTTTGTAGCGAGGTAACACTGTCCAGCACGCAACGCGCCTCACCGGTGCCCGCACGGAACTGGAACAGATTGCTTGCCAGGCGTTTTGGCCGCATCATCTTGCCGCCCTGGTTGATCACCACATCACCATTCTTCAAGTCCTCAGGCGCAATTTCCTCGACATCGAGAAACGAATTGTACTGGTCGCCCAAATCACCGGGCTCATGGCTGACGGCAATCTGTTTTGTCAGACCCGCGCCCAGCGAATCCGTTCGGGTGACGACAATACCCTCATCGACGCCAAGTTCGAGGAACGCGTAACGGCAGGCGCGGATTTTACCCAGAAAATCCTCATGCGGCACGGTAACCTTGCCGTCCTGGTGGCCACACTGTTTTTCATCGGACACCTGATTCTCGATCTGCAGCGCGCAAGCTCCCGCCTCAATCATTTTCTTGGCAAGCAGATAAGTGGCTTCCGCATTGCCAAAACCGGCATCAATATCGGCAATGATCGGCACGACATGGGTTTGATGATTGTCGATTGAAGCTTTCAATTGAGCTTCCCTGACCTGATCGCCGGATTCTATCGCCTCGTCAAGTTGCTTGAACATACCGCCAAGTTCACGTGCATCTGCCTGACGCAGGAACGTATACAACTCCTCAATCAGGTCCGGTACCGAAGTCTTTTCATGCATTGACTGATCGGGCAACGGACCAAATTCCGAGCGTAAAGCTGCCACCATCCATCCCGAGAGATAGAGATAACGGCGCTCGGTATTCTGGAAGTGCTTCTTGATCGAAATCATCTTCTGCTGGGCGATGAAACCATGCCAGCAACCAAGAGACTGGGTGTATTTGGAAGGGTCGGCATCATAGGCGGCCATATCCTTGCGCATGATACCTGCCGTATAGCGGGCAATATCCAGACCGGTCCTGAACCGGTTTTGCAAACGCATCCTTGCCACATATTCCGGGTTGATCGCATCCCAGGCGCTGCCATGTTCCTTTGTCAGACCTGCTACTGCCTCAATTTCACTTGTGTAGCTCATGATAATCTCCTTAAGCTTCACCCAAAGTTGTAATTTTTGTCACAATCGATAAAACGGACGATGTTTCCAACTGCTCTGTGTACGTTTCGTTGACAATCTGATGGTGGATTTACACAACAACCACTAAATTGCACTATAAATTTCCGCTTTTTACAGCAATTTCGTGTAATTTTGTAAAACTAACGCCAGTTTGTCTGTAATTTTGTCACAATCTTTACAAACGATTTGTTTTTACGGTCATCTCAGATGGAAAGTTGGCAAAAAAACTACCGCTCACGCGTGCCTGAAACTGTATTGGCAATCCAAGGTGCACCGGGCGGTAACAAATGGTGTCCGGTATGGACTGGATCGAAATGGCGGCCGCGACGGGGTTCGAACCCGCAACCTTCGAATAGACAATCCACTGCTCTGCCAATTGAGCTACGCAGCCATTTGATAGCTGCTATTTGGCAAAGTTTTATTACATGGTAAACTATTTTTTTATTTAAAAACAATAAGTTAGGCTGAGACAACAGGAAACGGACATCGAGAAAAATTTCTCAAAGCGCAGCTGAAACGTCAGTAGTCGTATGGGTATGATTGGTGATCAAGACAACAGCAGGCAATTGCCCGTTGTCATCCCCACAATCATCCACCGGCGCATGAAACATCGCCTTACTCTCCTTGAACAGGGTGGAAAAATTTCCACACCGCCACCGATTACAGAGCAACCTGTATAAAATCAACCCACGTTACCATAAATTAGCTTGTGGATGCCGGGCACGACGTACATACATTTTGAAAAATCAATTTACTTGTGAAAAAATAATTGCCTTAACAAGCGCCAATTTGTACCTTCATTGGATGAAGGATTTGCTTGCGCATATCGCTGAAGAGGGCTTTTTTGGGGGCACAGGTTATCTTGTGATCCGAGCACTAGGATTTGGTCGCGTTCGCTCAGATTATGCAAGCAGCAAGCTGCTCAGTATATGTGATGGCTGCCTCACATTGGGATGGTTCTTGACTAACATCGTTAGCGTCATGTTTTGGGCAAGTGTCGCAACACTGGCAGCACATCTGCTTTAATTGAGACAGAAAACCTTTAATGTGCCCGTGCTTGTGAAATCTACGTTTGGGTGCCAGGTTGTTTCGTACCAGGATAGCAAATGACCAAATTTTCGGAAATGGCAGATATCGCGAAACTGAACCCTTTCGCCACGGATTTAATCTTGATCAGCAATGATATGCTTAATACACTTACATTTTAGACCAGAGACAATGCGGGATGTCCAATGAACAGACCTTCTATTTCAGTCGTATTTATTTCATTTATTCTGCTGCAATTGAACTTTTCCGTTGCGATATCTCAATCAACAAATCAATTTGATCAAAGTGGGCGAGGTGCAGTGCTTTGCATCCACTGGATTAATGCCGTTAGACATGAAATCGCTCGAGTCTGTTACCCAAATCGTGACAAGCCTATAGTAGATGCGCTCAGATGGTCACTGGACGAACATGAGAAGTTCATCGCCCGAAATTCAGAATTATCATTGGAGCAAGTCAAACTTCGAACATTTCAATTATCTAAAAGTGCTTTCAACGACGAAACCGACAGCCCTATTTGTGTGAATGTCGCTAAAAATGCAATGGAGTTGTATCATCCAACCCACACGAATGAAGAACGCATATTACTCGCCAAAGAAATTCGAAAAAATACCTCCCATATCCTTGAAATAGACAGAAATCCTTTAATGAACCCGTGCTTGTGAAATCTACGTTTGGGTGCCAGTTTGTTTCGTACCGGGATAGCAAATAACCAAATTTGCGGAAATGGCAGATATTGCGAAACAGAGCCCTTTCGCCACGGATTTAATCTTGATCATGGTATAAATATCAATTATTCTTGATATATGGATAATTCTGAAACACTGATGGCATTTTCAGCCCTGAGCCAGCGGACACGGCTTGACGTGTTTCGTCTGCTGATCAAAGCCGGAGCAGATGGCGCATTATCCGGCGAGATCAGCGACAGGCTGGATGTTCGCCAGAATACCATGTCAGCCAACCTGACGGTGCTGTTGAATGCCGGTCTTGTGCGCAATGAAAGACACGG
>JAAEMP010000148.1 GCA_024225445.1 Hyphomicrobiales bacterium
ACGTCAATTCGGGATAAGCACTCGCTAACTATTTGAAATATAACGCAGCAGGTAGATGAAGGCCATTTTGTAAGAATCCTAACCGGATTTTTCGGTATTTACATGGCAAACTCGCTAGTTGCGACAAAAACATCGCTCACCTTCGTCTTTCTCTGGCTCGACCAGAGAATCCAGGCTGAGCATCGGTACTGCATTGATTAATAAGGGAATTTCAGTGCTCTCTGGATACTCGGATCAAGTCCGAGGATGACGAAACATGATTTGCAACCAATAATATGGAGTCCATTCTTATCCCGAATTGGCGTAAATATTAGTATCAGGACATGTGTCCTGTCTGCCTCGTTCTGCGTGGTGCGGCTGGATTGACTTGAAACGTGCCAAATCATAGCCCCCTGCCCCGTCTAAATGATTATTCTTGCAACAATTGTGCTCCAAACTGTTTCATATGGATTCATTGTATGATGCAGACGGACACAGGCTTTATCTCACCAAAGCAGAACGGGAAGCCTTTTTGAAGACGGCGGCGAAAGCCTCGCTTGATGTTCGCTCATTTTGCGAAGTGCTGCATTTTGCAGGGTGTCGGATTTCCGAAGCCCTTGCCCTTACCCCCAGGCAGATTGACCTTGAAAACAAGGCTCTCGTGTTCGAGACCCTGAAAAAACGCCGTGAGGGTGTATTCAGGGCGGTTCGCGTGCCTGACAGCTTGCTCGATACCCTCAATCTCGTTCATGGTCTGAGGGATCATCAAACACGCAGTAATGAACGTCTATGGCCGTGGTCACGCACTACAGCATGGCGCAAGATCAAAGCCGTGATGGATGATGCAGGGATTGAAGCCGGAGTGCATGCCAGCCCAAAGGGATTGCGGCATGGTTATGGCGTTGCGGGGATTTCCGCAGGAGTGCCGCTTAATATGTTGTCAAAATGGATGGGGCATTCCAAGATTGAAACAACGGCGATTTATGCTAATGGTCCTGGTGAAGAGCAACGGCAGATAGCGGAGCGAATGTGGAATTGATCAGCAAACAATTTGAAGGTGCATGGCGTATCACGGATATGGAAGTGTGGGATACTGACGCAATCAACCTGCTTGGTTCTGCGAACATAACCTTCGATGATAATGAAATGGGCAGTTTTCAATTCATTGCGGTAGTAGGGTTCACGGATTGCCGTTATTCAGAGCGGGATGGGAAGCCATACGTCGAGTTTTCGTGGCAAGGGCATGATGATAGTGACGACACCTGTGGCAGGGGATGGGCGATCATCAAAGATGATGGCAAAATGCTTGGCCGCATTTTCATTCATTGCGGGGACGACAGTACATTTAATGCAAAGCGCACCCCCACGGAAATAGCCCGTGACAGGGGATTTCGCGCGGCACCCGTGTATAAAGCAAAGGCACTGATTTGAAAAAGAACAAGAAAAAAGGCCGGTCGGCGGCGGTCAAACCGCCGGTGCAGGCAAAGCCAAGCACCATCAAGGCCGCGCCACCGCGCAATCTGACCCCGGGTTTATGTGAGCGTCTCCGCCGTGATCTTTTGAAGGCATGTCTCAACGTCGCGCAGACCCACGGGCTGACCGTCGAGGGCGGCGAGCTGAGCGACATTGATCTGCGCCACGGCTTCGACATCAGCTTCCGCGTCGGCATTCCAATGGAAGATGGCGCGATCTATTCGCCGGACAAAGCGATGTTCGAAGTGCTTGCACAGCATTTTGGACTTGAGCCATCCGACTACGGACGAACCTTCAAATCACGCGACGAGACGTTCCGGATCGTGGCCATAAATCCCAATCGACCAAAATATCCGATCAGTGCGGAGCGGGTCGCCGATGGGCGCGGCTTCAAGTTCCCTGCAGACAATGTCCTGCTGTACTTGCAGAACTCACATGAGTGAGTTGTGCCTTGTACGTTCAGTCAAAAGCCCAAATATGCAGCTTCGAGCCCCTTGGGCCAGAAAGGAAGGTTTTTGTAACGGTTTTTCGAGCGCTGTGATTTCAATGGCTTAACAGTCGCAAAACCTTGTTGCAAAAAGATGGGCGAAATTCATCTGAGTTCGAATTTTGCTTATGAACATTTCGATAAAATATGTATCCATGTATCCGAAGAAGACTTTCAAGCTCCTGCCTGTCATTGCCAAAACGCGAAAGCTGTTTTTCGGCGACGCTTTTTACTCCAGTACATACCGACAAAACAGGCGATCGCGGCGATTATCGATGAGAAGAAGAAAGCCGACGCCCCGCCAGTAATCAACATGATCAGTTCATCACTGTTTTATTGCCAGTCATGGCAATAGAATAACCTAAATAAAAATTCGATAACAATCCTGCAGGAACTAGTAAGCTCGACCAAAGATAAAATTCCCATTCTGGCTGATATTTGAAGTAGAATAAAACTGCTGCGGATATCAATAATATCGGAATAGTGCCCCCAACCACAAAATATTAATACCATAAGCCACATAGGCCATGCCAACACCCTCCGTGGTGCATGGTGCATAACCAGTTTCACCTGAAATCAGGAGAAGCAAACACATATACAAAATAATTATTGCTGATAGCGGCAAAAATCGCCAATTTTTCTTGTTTACCTGAACATTCATGACGCATTCCTTGTTATCTGATCACTAAGGATAGTACACATCTTTTTGAAATCGAGTTACCGCTGGCTATGGATCAGAACATAATTTGAAGGCAACAGATGCGCAAATTTTTGCTAATATACCAAA
Source organism: Hyphomicrobiales bacterium (assembly GCA_024225445.1). Classification (GTDB taxonomy): domain Bacteria; phylum Pseudomonadota; class Alphaproteobacteria; order Rhizobiales; family Rhizobiaceae; genus JAAEMP01. The sequence continues at coordinate 2,727 of JAAEMP010000148.1, forward strand.
TGTTCCCAGCAGCGTGTTATCGCTTAGTGCTGTATATTGTATCACTGAGAACCTCTCAACTTATCCCCATTTGGGATATCATGAGACGGAGCGATGCCAGGAAGATGGCTTTGATCGCGTCTAGTTCGAGAAAAGTATAGGCTGAGTTAGTCAATCAGGGTTGGCTCCATACCAGACCTTACCCGCTGCAAAAACCATGGTTTTGCGGCAGATGTCGATTGGGGCCATGACTATAAATCAAACAATTTAATGCCCATATCCGACAAGTAGTATTATGTTAAAATATTTACATTATCATCCAATGTCGATGGAGGACTTTCATGCAAGCTATTGTTATTATTATTCTTTTGGCATGTTTTTGGTTTTCATGTGGCTTACATGGTAAAAAATGGGCGGTGTGGATCACAGTTGGTATTGTTCTCATTACTATGCCGATAGGTGGTGGAGCCATTTTACTAGGCACTTTGCCCGGCTCTCCTATCATTTATCTTTTGGTGCTTGGCGCATTGAATTTGCTGGCGCGCATCGGAGTGATTACCCTGCCACCCTCCAAAGATCCAAGAGATAATTTGAAGGGTAAATCGTTTGGTGAGATTCTTTTGATGCTGTTTAGCAGGCGAAGGCGCCCTTGGTCGTGGTAAGCAGACCCAGTGGGTTAAATTACCTCAAAACTCCATAATAGCCAATATCGCGCAATTTTCTGATACAGAATGCATCATAGTTTATCAAGCGCAGATTTCGAACCTGACTGTGCATCAGCCAAGCTTCTGAATTTTCAGGGCAGGATGTGCAAAAGCCATCCAGACCATGTGAAAACTCCAACGAGGCAATTTTTGGTAGAACGCCATTCCATCTGGCAGACCGACAGAAAACATCGATCTCTCGAGTGCATCAAATGCATTCAATCAAAGAAAAGTATTCCACTGGCTTGGCAAGATTCCGGGTTCTCACCCGGCTGCATCCTTTTTGCAGCATATAATAAATCATGAATTGATGAAAACTTAATGCGAAATACCCATATTCAACGACAACGACCACTGATAATAAAGAGCCAATGTCAAATACTGAAACTGGATTTCATGCCGAACTGGCAATTGCGAAATCTAACATGCAAGCAAATCAGCAAGGATTGTCCCAGAGAGAAATTCGAGCTGCAAGAAATGGAGATTAGGCTTACCGATCCGCTGGCTTGGCCGTCATAGTATCTGTCTGCCTGACGCGAAGGTCTCAAAAGTGTAGAGGCGTATTGTTTTAACACCAACTGCGATGGGCCGATACGGGGCACCCTGTCCACTATCGCAGTTGTTGAAAACATGTGGCATACGCCGAGATGGAAAATAATATCCGGCATTGACGAGACGTCAATCAGACACAAATCAGCGGAGCCCGGTACCGGTGATTTTGCATTGGGCATTATTTGCGATCCGGCCTGATGAAAATTGACTTTCTGCTGTCCGAATTTCAGGGCAATTCGATCGCCTGCGAACTTCTATGGCAGAACACCTCAATTTTGATTCAGTTTTGATTTTTTTTGCTCACGGCTATTCGGGCTTACGCCCGGCCTGGGCGAGGGCGGCGCACCGGCGCCGGTCGCTTTACGCTCCTGGATTGCAGGATCATATAAATGTGTTCTGCTATAACGATCCATTCCCAAATTTTCACAATAGAAATCGCAGGTATTTGCTATTGATGAAACGGTCAATACCAGGTGGTCAATTCTGTCGATTTTGATCAGGTTGATATTCCTGTCAAACCGGGTTCATGCAGGAACAGTTAACCTTTCCAAATTCTAAAATTCGATACCTTTGGAAACGACTTGGTAACTGTGGTTTGAAGCAACGTTTTATTTACCCCGTTTGTTAAGTGAAATTGGCACTGTGGGGGGTATAGTCCTTTCATCACGAACAAATACAACAACAAAAGTCGTGATCGACAAGAGACCAGATCGCCAAAGAATCCGGCTCTGACGAGGGACACAGTGAGGCAATATCATGGTCGAATTGACCAAACCTGTATGGGCGAACCGCTTGATGCGGCTCGACCCATACCATCTTCCGCATTCTGTTTCATTGAAACAGGACCATCATTTCTCCTATAAAATTGACCGCAATGGTGCCGTGATGAAGCGTCAACTGAGTTGTGGCCTGCCGGTTTCAATCGCGTTGCCGCAAAGAGCGTTCAGGGGGGTTGCAGCCAGGACAATTGACCGCGGAAATGGGGAAACAACATTTACTTTGGAATTACATCATAAAGATCATGACCTTAGCCTGCCTGTACTGGTAGCCGATGATCTGAATGATATCGCGGCCGACTGGCATGCATGGAGCAGATTGATGCGGCTTCCAATGTTGCTGATTGATGAAAACAGCATGGCGGTTCCGGTGCGCAGGCAATTGGGGCAGCTAATGGTGGAAACACCCATCGAACGCCGCAAGCGACTGGGAATGACAAAAAACCGGACCTGGTTTTCGCGCAGACGAAAAATGGGAACTATTGGACCGGTTGAAAAAATCAGCGCCGCTGAAATTATTGCACGAAACTGAGCACCATTGACCCGGTAAATCCTGCAAACAATATCCAGCCGAAATGACTATTGGACTGAAACAGTTTCAGGCATTGATCCGGATTGTCTATGTCCAGAGTTGCCAGTTGCCAAAGCATGTGTACTCCACCAGCGCATAAACCCGCATAGGCCGGCAGCAAGATCAATCCGTAAGAAGGTTGATCCGACGGCAAAGCCAGGGAAACCGCGATTGCCATTAAAATGATTGCTGTTGAATATAACAGGGAGATAGCAGTCCTGGTTCTTTTTCCAAACAGTCTTGCTGTTGATTTTACTCCCACCAGCGCATCGTCTTCCTTGTCCTGATGGGCATAAATCGTATCGTAGCCAATAACCCATAAGATACCAGCCAAATAAAGCAGGACAGGTGCCGGCGCCAAACTGTCAACAATAACCGCCCACCCCAGTAGTGCACCCCATGAAAACGCAAAGCCCAAAAACAGTTGAGGCCACCAGGTAACGCGTTTCATGAACGGATAGATTATCACGGTCACCAGTGAGGCAATGCCCAACCAGATGGAAAAGGCGTTAAACTGCAGTAAAATTATCAGGCCAACGAGGAGCTGGAGAAAAAGAAAAGCTATTGCCTGTTTTCCCGTTACCCTCCCGGATGGCAGCGGCCTTGAACGGGTGCGCGCGACCTGATCATCGATATCGCGATCAGCCAGGTCATTGTAGGTACACCCAGCACCACGCATGACAATTGCACCGGCCATAAAAAGAAACAGAAAATAAACTATTCCAGAAATCAAAGCCAGAATACTGACAGGAGGCAAGGCTTCTTGTGACGGTGTATTCGAGATTGCCGCAATATGCATATTGGCCAGCATGATCGACCACCAGCCGGGCCACATTAGCAACCACCAGCCGATTGGCCGCTCCCATCGCGCCAACTGTGCAAACGGCCATAAATTCTGTGGCACCAAACGATACACCCAGCTTTTTTTGATGGCGTCCGCAACTTTTGTTTCACTATTGATTGTTTGGTGGCCGTGGCCAGAATTTTCCATGCCAAAAACCAATTCCAGACAGCCTAACCGGCGACAAATCTATAGGCACTACCTGCCCGTTCCACCCGACCAATTCCAGGGTAAGGAATATGAAATCCGATCATCTGCATCTTGTCACTGACCAGTTGATCCAGTAATTTGCTACGCGCATCAACAGCCATTTCCTGATCCTGATCAGACCCGATCCGCCAGTCGGGATTCTCAAAGGAATATATAGCATTGGTCAACACATCACCGACCACAACAATGCTTTGCGAACCCGAACGCACTTCATAGGAAACATGTCCCGGCGTATGTCCGGATGTGTCGATGGCCCGTATACCTGGAAGAACCTCCGTTTCCATTTCAAAACGAATAATCTGATCCTCAACACTCTCAAGGTTGCGCTTTGCACCAGCGGCAAATGTCTGTCTGGCTTCGCCGATAGTGTTGACCGTTTCGGGATCGATCCAGTAATCCCATTCTTTCTTCGAAATCATATATTCCGCATTGGCAAACATCGGGTCGTCGAATTCATCCAGCAATCCCCACAAATGATCAGGGTGAGCATGAGTAAACAAGACATGGGTTACCTCTTCCGCATCCAACCCGATTGCTTCGAGAGAACCCGATATTTTGCCCGCCGTCGGCATAAAATTTGATCCTGACCCCACGTCAAATAATATAGTTCTCTCACCATCGCGAACCAATGTCAGATTACAGGCAGGCTCCATCACATCGGCAGACAAACTGTGTCTGGTTATAAGTTCCTTGACCTCGTCAGCGGGCACATCGCCAAGCAGGAACTCCACCGGTAGAACCAGGTTACCGTCGCTCAGCACATCAACTTTTGCATTGCCCAACTCGAGAGATGACTGTGACCATGCCTGGACCAGGGTTTGCGGCATGATACCGCCGGCAAGACTACCAGCCAAGGCGGTTGTCCCGGCACCTTTTACAAATTTTCTGCGTGTCAAAGCCATGTTTGCTTCCCATTTTCACGTAACCACAACATGATAGTTGACAAATTCACATTACGAAAGACCTGATCACCCGGCAAATTGTGTGGTTTTTTCATCGTCCGGACTTTTCAAATCTGAACTATTCATGTCTGCGGAAGTCCATAGCCAGATTGCAAGCAAAACCGGGACAAGTGAAGAACCGGGAATTGCCAGATGAGCCATCAGGACTGATATCACCGGTAAAATAACCATCAGACGAAATACAATTTTATGGAACTGGTTGAAGGATTGCCGGTGTGCCAGCATAATCATTACCCAGATCAGGACGAGAAAATCATAAGCCATCATATAAGGTGACATAATGAATGTAGCCACCGGAAGCGTGGCAAACTGGATAAAATGATCGTTGCTCTTCCAGACCATAAAGGCAAACCAGCACATGGCACCAAATGCAAATACCAAGTGTACTGCAATGGCCAATTTACTACCCGCTCCTCCAACCACCATATTCATCAAGGCTGTCGGCATCAAACCGTCTACCAGCGTGGTTGATCCTTCCAGAATTTGTGACTGGTATTTCAGCCCCATGTCAAAATAGGCCTGCCAGACTTCCAGGCCGTGAATTAATATCGACAGGCCAACAAAGATCAATGTGGCAGACACTGCGCTGGCGAAAACCAGCCATCTGCTGGTCAAGATCAGGTACAGGGGAATCAATATTCCCAAATGGGGTTTTACCGTCAGCAGCGCAATCAACACTCCACTCAGGATGGGTCTGGCATCAATATTGCGAAACAGCCATACAAAAAACGCTGCCAGAAACAGTGATAACTGGCCACTGACCAGACAGATTACCAAAAACGGGGTGGTAAGCAGTGCCAGACCGGCTGTTTTGTTATGAAAGGGTTTAATCGCGACAAACCACCAAACAATTAAACCGACAATGGTGAAGGCAGCCAGTGCCGGATTATATCCGGCCAGGCCGAATGGGGCCATCATCAGCATAAAATGCGGTGGATAGGACCATAATTGATCGGGATAATCCAGACCCGGTATCAGCTGATCCAGATGTTCATTATACCAGTAAGGATCATAATAGGTTTGCGGATTTTCTTGCCAGGCGGCAATTCCATATTGCCAAAAATTCACAAAATCACGACCCGTAATGTAATTTTGGGAATCAATCAGATATCCGTTGTTCAGCGACGAGCCGTTAAATACCAGATACAATATCCCCAACGAAATCAGGCAGATGGCACCGGAAAACGTTCGGATAAAACTCTCGTTATTACCCGGCATATGGTGCGAATATTGAAATTTGGTCAAATCCAGCCCCTGTGATCAGAATGTCACCAACATAATCACAAGGGGTTAAAAATTCAGACAGCTATCAAGATTTCTTTAAGGCCTGGACACTAGTGCAGGAGAGCATAAATAGGGATCCATATGACCGGAGTTTCCAGGAGTTTTGGCTAGACGCGATTGGCGACATGGTACCTGTACCACGAGCCGGTCGCAACGACGTCCAAAACTATTGGAAATCCGGCCTTCGGTGGCCCAAATTTGCCCACCGGACATCGTTGCGCCTTTCGAGCGATGCAATAGCATCGCTCTTCAAGACGCGTCTTGCCGGTAGACGAATTTGGGTCATCATATGGGTTCCTATTTACGTTCTCCTGCGCTAGCTACCGCGATAGGTCGAGTATCCATAGGCCGAAATCAGTAAAGGCACGTGATAATGGCTATCGGCATCCGCGATGCCAAACCTGATGGGCACCAAATCGAGAAATGCCGGTTCAGGCAGCTTGTTGCCAATTCGTCTGAGATATTCACCGGCAGCAAAGTGCAGTTCATAAATACCGGTAACAAACTCCTCGCCCTCGAGCAGAGGTGCATCGCATCTTCCATCTGAATTTGTCAGGACTTTTCTGATTTCATTCAAGCCCCAATCGCCAGCCGAATACAGTGTAATCTCCAATCCGCCCGCTGGTTTACCAGTTGCTGTATCCAGCACATGTGTCGTCAGTTTTCCCAAACCCATTGCTTTCGCCTTTTCTACTTACAGGAACATTAATATAGTCATCTGATTTTCAAATTAGTTACTAAGGTCTATCAGTTCCGGCAATGTCCGGCTTGATATTGTTGACGCCCCGTAACGATTCATGTCTATCTTGAATCCAGTTAACCCGTTTTGCAATCAAATATTACAGGCAATCAACGAGCAGATCATGATCAATTATCCAAGAGACTTCCGTGGCTATGGCGCTGGTGGAATGGATCCCAAATGGCCCAATGGTGCCAAAATTGCCGTACAATTTGTCATCAATTATGAAGAAGGCGGAGAGAACTGCATTCTGCATGGTGACGCGGCATCGGAAGCATTCTTGTCCGAAATCGTCGGTGCCCAGCCGTGGCCCGGTCAGCGCCACTGGAATATGGAAACCATCTATGAATATGGTGCAAGGGCTGGATTCTGGAGACTGCACCGGCTGTTTACCTCATTGAATATCAAGCCAACCGTCTATGGTGTGGCTACGGCCCTTGCCCGTGCTCCAGAACAATTATCTGCCATGCAGGAGGCCGGCTGGGAGATTGCATCACACGGTTACAAGTGGATTGAGTACAAGGACTATACACCCGAAGATGAGATGATCGACATCAACAAGGCCATCGAGATTCATGAACAAGTCACCGGAACAAGACCTGCCGGATGGTATACGGGGCGTTGTTCAGTCAATACGGTTGATCTGATCGCGTGCAAAGGTGGTTTTTCTTATTGCTCGGATACCTATGCGGATGATTTGCCGTTCTGGCATGAATCAGAGGGTAACGAACCATTGCTGATGATACCTTACACGCTTGATACCAATGACATGCGTTTTTCAATTCCCGCCGGATTTAACTGTGGCGATCCGTTCTACACCTATCTGAAAGATTCTTTCGATGTGCTTTACGAAGAAGGAAATGAGGGTGCTGCCAAAATGCTGAATATCGGTCTGCATTGCCGTCTGGTCGGCAGGCCTGGTCGTCTTGCAGCGCTAAGACGTTTCATGGAATACGTGCTTTCCCATGATGATGTATGGATTCCACGGCGCATCGATATTGCCGATCACTGGCGCAATCACCATCCCTTCACACCCCATCAGCGACCAAGCAAAATGTCCGAAAAGCAATTCGTCGACCTCTATGGTGGGGTTTTTGAACATTCCGAATGGATCGCCACGCGTACCCATGCCGGGGAACTTGCGCCGGCAAATGACAGCGCCGCTGGGCTGCATGGCGCGATGGCGGCGGTATTTCGCAGCGCAACTGAAGTAGAACGACTGGGGGTGCTGAATGCCCATCCCGATCTCGCCGGCAAACTGGCCGCTGCCAAACAACTGACCGAAGAATCAACCAGCGAACAGGCTTCCGCCGGTCTTGATCAACTTTCCGACAGAGAGCGGGCAAATTTCACCCGGCTCAATCAGGTCTATACGGAGAAATTTGGTTTTCCATTCATTATTGCGGTGAAAGGGTTGAACAAGGCCGATATCGTTGCCGCATTTGAACGCCGCATCAACCATGACCGCGCTACCGAATTTACTACCGCATGCCAGCAGGTTGAACGTATCGCCCTGCTGCGCCTGAAGGATATGCTTGCTGATTGACAATCATTTGCCGGAGCAGCTCACCATTATGGTCCGCCAAAAGCTGGAGTCGCCATGAGAATTATCATCATCATTTTGGCATTTTGCTTGTCAGGGTTTTCTGCCGGGGCTTTCGAAGTACAAAAAGTTACTGAGGGTATCTATGCGCTGGTGGGTGAAAAAAACCAACGCTCCCCAGCCAATCTTGCCAACAATTCCACCCATGGGGTGATTGTTACCAGTGATGGAGTTGTGTTGGTTGATCCAGGCGGCAGTTGGAAAGGTGCGCAACGTATCCATGAGGAAATCAGGAAAATTACGGACAAGCCGGTGAAAATTGTTATTAATTCCGGCGGTCAGGATCATCGCTGGCTGGGAAATGGTTATTGGAAAACACAGGGGGCTGAAATCATTGCGTCAGAAGCTGCGGTAGAAGACCACAAGGATCGAGGTTCACTGCAGATGACCTTTCTTGACAGTCTGCTTGGCAAGGAGCTTGAGAGTACCGAACCCGTTTATGCAGACAATGTTTTTGAAAAAAGCCACCACTTCAAGTTTGGTGGTCTGACTTTCGAAATCACGCATGCGGGACAGGCCCATACGCCGGGCGACAGTTTTATCTGGGTGCCTGAAAGAAAGACGGTGTTTACCGGTGATATTGTCTATGTCGAACGTATCCTTGGCATTGGTTCGCAATCTCACTCTGGTGAATGGATTGAGGTTTTCAACGCGATGGCGAAACTGGACGCCATGCATGTTGTCCCGGGTCATGGTCATGCGACCAACATGGAAAAAGCCAAGGCTGATACACTGGACTATCTCACCAACCTGCGCGCCAAGATGCGCGAATATATGGAGGCGGGTGGTGAGATTATCGGGTCTGTTAATGTTGATCAGTCCAGTTTCTCCTATCTGGAGCAGTTTGAAGGATTGGCCAAGCGTAATGCCCAGCAGGTATTTACCGAACTGGAATTTGAATAGGTGCCACAAACACCAAATTCCCTCGACTACCCATCCCTTTCCAGCTTATCAGGTTTGGATGACACTCAAAGGTTCTTTTGGTGAACCGGCAGTTTCAATTGTGGAGGTTACAAGGGGACCTGCAACCGTTCTGTCCCGGCCTGCCGCCTTGGCCTCATAAAGATACTTGTCTGCCTGCTTCAAAATAGTTGTGCAGTCTGGAACTTCGCTATCCACTTCAGTTACTCCAAAACTAACCGTGAAGCGAATTAGACCTTTGTCGGTAACTACTTTGCCGGCTCTAAAGGCATTAGCAACATGGTCACAAGCCTTTATAGCGCCCGTGAGAACAGTGTTTGGAAAAATTATTCCAAACTCTTCGCCACCAAGCCGGCCGACCGTGTCGTAGGCACGCAACTCCCCGGTGAGAATTTGAGCAAGCGCACGCAGCACCTGGTCTCCCGCGTTATGTCCATAGGTGTCATTAATCGGTTTGAATTTGTCGATGTCAAACATTGCCACACAAAATGGGCTTTGGAAGCGTCCGTATCTGCTTAATTCTGATTCAAGCGATTCCATGAAATGGCGTCGATTTGGCAATCCGGTGAGCTCATCCGTGCGCGCTATGGTCTGCAGGCTTTTACACACAAAATCGAATTCCCTGATGCTGAGTACCGCAATTGGCCTTTTATTCTCAACCACCGGTATATGTCGGATTCCATTTCTATTCATGACGTCCAGTGTTTCCACCACATCGTCATCACCGCAGCAGGTGATCACAGAGCGTGTCATTATCTCGCTGATGAGACGGTCTGCAACGTCACGGGGGAAATTATTTACAGCGCGAACCAGATCACGTTCGGACAATATACCGATCAGATCCTCTTGGTCATTGATCACGAGCAGTGATCCGATATTATGCTTGCACAGGACCGCTGCCATTTCCCGCAATGTTTTGTCAAGCTGAATGAACTGAATGTCGATACGCTCAGATTGAGCCAGCAACTCGTAAATATACATTTTTCATCCTGTACAATCTGGAAGAAGAAAGTTGTATATACACCATTATGGAGAATTCCTTGTGCCAGCCTTGAGTGTACAAAACACTGCAAATTAACTGGGCACAGCCCAAAACGGTCAGACGCACTTCATTCCTGCATCCGGCGTCCGCACCCGGCCCAAACCGTTCTACCGAATTTACTACCGCATGCCAGCAGGCGGTACGCATCGCCTGCCGCGCTGGAAAGACAGGCTTCCTGATTGATAAGGGTTTGCCAGATCAGATTGCCGGATTGTTTCCGGGAAATCGTGGCATGAGGCCCATCGAAAATTGGTGACTTAGGCCATTAACGCCTGACTCCCCTTATCGTATTGACAAGATACTACCGATCTCGATCATGATTCTGGTAATATGGATGGTCGGATTTTATCAGGTCAATATGAGGGCAAATTGCTTTCCGATATGATGAAGGAAGATGTTTTTGATCTTTACAACTGGATACAGCAGGATCAAGAAAGTGTCGCTTGGCTTGAAGCTTTTCTGGATCGCAGGTTTCCGCAATGGCGTGAATACACCGACGCGAATAATTCACCAACTGCGCAGTTAAGGCTATGATCTCACAATGATGTCTCAACATCAATTTACTGGGGTAGATTATCTTTTTTGAATCAATGACTTACACAAAAAAGTTATAGCCGGGGCCTTGTTCTTAAAAATCAGATGCCCCGCTTGGCAAAATAGCGTGGGTACAAAGTATGCCTCGCGGCAAGGCTTGCATCTTGACCGCAACAGGTTGATTTCGCTGCGAAAATCGGATTGTAGCGGATTTGGTCGTGAATCTTTCAGGTTAACGCGAACTCCGACAAGAAGGAGGCCGGCTAATAATACCGGATCAGTAATGGTAAATTCTTACCCAGCTGAGCTAAATCCAGCCCATCAATCCTCGGATTACTAACCGTCATCTGGCGAAAACCAATTGGCCTTTCCAGAAGGTCTGTCTTATTTCGGTGGCCCCGATTTGCGAGAAGTGTTTGTTATTGAGGCTTTCATCCAGAACAATGAAATCCGCCCATTTTCCCCCGGCAAGTGAACCGGTCTCGGTTTCCATTCCCAACGAACGTGCGCCATTGATGGTGAAAATCGGCAAGGCCTCTTTCAGGCTGATGGCCTGAGTCCCGCCCACCACACCGTTGAAATTATCGCTTGAATCCTGCCTGCTGATCATGCCCGCCAGTCCGGTCCAGGGGTTGGCATCGGGTGCTGCTGCCGGCCAGTCTGATCCATAGATCACCTCGGCTCCCGCATTCAGCAGATCCCGGATTCTGTGACATTTTTCCAACCTTGGAGTTCCCAATACGGCGATCTGGGCGGCTGTGGCCGGGTTGGGGAACCAGAGCTTGGGTGAGACTTCGGCCACCGCATCCAGTTTCCTGAAGCGCGGCAGGTCTTCATCAGAAATGAATGCAGAGTGAGCAATCTCGTGACGCAAACCACTTGCCCCGTTTCTCCTGCGCGCAGTTTCAATGGCATCCAGACCTGTACGGGCCGCATAGTCACCAACCGCGTGCATCTTGATCACAAATCCACGGCGGTCCAGTTCGCTAACCGTTTGATTGAGTTCATCGGGATCGATCAACAAGGTAGCGCCAGGATTGTGGGTGGTTATATCATAGCCACTTTCGGCAAGATAAGGCTCGATAAATGACGCGGTATGGCTGGGAGCAACTCCATCCAGAAACAACTTGGCATAACCGGTACGAACGTTTTTTGATGCATATTTCCGGCGTATTTTTTCAAGCCTGTCATAAGAAATTGCCTCAACCGCCATTGGGCTTGTGCGGACCAGGTGTGCGGCCATATGCAGGGTCAGTTCACCCTTCAGATCAGCATTTTTATAAACCTGCATATCGGTTTCGAATGCCATAGGCTCTTTGAAAGCTGTGATGCCGAGGCTGTTGAAATAACGAACAAAATACTTCGCCGCCTGGTGTAGTTGCGATTCACTTCTACTGGCCAGTTGCCTTACCTTGGCAGAAGCGCTTTCCGCGAGAATTCCGGAGGGTTCCCCGGTAGTAGGATCACGTTCGATTACGCCGCCAGGAATATCTGGACTGTTGGCGGTTAATCCGGCTTCATTCATTGCCAGCGAATTGCACCAGATACTGTGTTGTGTGGTGTCATAAAGGATTACGGGATGGCTGGTGGTGATCCGGTCGAGGATTTCTCGCGGGCGCGCACCCATTGCTTCACGCATGTCAAGACGCCAGGGTCCCCCAAATACCGCTTCCCCCGTTACCAATTCTTCAGCGCGTATTCTGACCGCTGATATCAATTGGTCAAAACTTGCCTGATATCCTACAAACATATCAAACAATTGCCGGCAGGCTCCCCAAAGTGCGTGGGAGTGGCTCTCCACCAGTCCCGGCATGACATACCTGCCATGCAGGTTACACAATCTGGTATCCGGGCCTACAAGGTTGAGAATATCATTGTCTGCGCCAACAGCTACAATCCGGCCATTGATTGCTGCAAAGGCTTCTGCCACCGGATGGCTCGGTTCCAGGGTTTCAACAATCCCGTTGTACCAAATGTCGTCTGCATGAATGTTTGTCATGTTTACCCGTACAATTGGAATATTATGCGTCCAGGGTATCAAGTTGGAACAATAATGATTGCCTTTGTCAACTTTATTGTTGACTAAGTCAGCTAACTACTTGACTATCAGCCCAGGGAGCGAGACATGGCCACAATCCTGCAACCAATCACAGCGCAGTCGGAGAAGCCGCAATCTGGTAACCATCCACCGATCAGTACAATTCTGGACGCTCTGACATTCCAACTGGCGCGGCTTGTAGCGATTAACCACCAGACTGGTACAAGAGTATTCCACGATGAATACGGATTGAGTCTCAATGAGTGGCGAATTCTGGGCCTGGCATACGCATTAAAGCCGGCCACTATTCGCACCATCCGCAAGATACTGCTGATGGATAGAGGGCAAATGAGCCGGGTGGTTCGCAAAATCTCCGAACGCGGCCTGATAAAAACCAGGCCTTCCGCCATGGATTCACGCACAGTGGAAGTGAGTTTGACGGAAGCAGGTGAAAAACTCCACAACAGGGTGCTGAAATTTACCGCAGAACGAAATGCCCTGGTCGTCGGTTCTCTAACAGAAAATGAGTGCCGTGAATTCATGCGCATCCTGCAGAAAATCATTCTGCATAATGACAGGTTGTCAGCGCTGACGGGAGTGCTTGAATGAACATCAAAAACCCGTCAGAAGCAGATATTCCTGCCATCGAAAAAACAGTGATTGAAAAAGCCGGCTATGTGGCAGCGGGGCTTTTTTCAACGGTAATCATCACCGTCATCGCATTCTTCGTGCTGGATGAGGCCAACGCGCGCTTTGGTGTAATTGCCATCAGTGCGGCGATCGTCATTATGACCCAGCCTTCGGCCATTTCCAGCCGATTTCGCAAGGCTGTATGGGCTGGCTGGACTTTCGACGCATTATTGGCAGTTGCATTGATGTGGTCAGCATGGTGGTTCTTCCAGGTCAAGGAGGAACTGTGGACCGGTTTTTATATGGCGACACCAACCAATGTTGCAGCTGGTTTGGCGGGTATGGTTGCAATGATTTTCCTGACCCTTCGCGCTTGGGGCTGGTCTCTGGTGATCATGGCGCTGGTGTTCATTCTGTTTGCCTTTTCAGGTCCCTGGCTGCCTGGTCTGCTGGAGCATTTCGGCGTCAACATTCGCGATTTTATGCAGATTGTCTGGTATTCATTTGATGGTGTTTTCGGACGCACAACAGGTTTGGTCGCAGACAATGTATTGATATTCCTGATCTTCGGCGCGGTGCTTGAGCGCACCGGTGCCGGAGAAAGCCTCATTCATATTTCTACAACTCTCACCGCCAGAATTCGCGGTGGAGCCGCCCATGCAGCTATCGTCGCAAGTGCCGTCTTTGGAATGATGAGTGGCTCCGTCGCGGCAAATATTGCTGGTACCGGCGTATTCACCATTCCAATGATCAAGCGACAGGGATTTTCCGCCAATTTTGCCGGTGCCGTTGAAACCGCTGCGTCCTCGGGCGGTCAATTGACGCCTCCAATCATGGCAGCGGCGGTATTTATCATGGCGGACCTGGTTGGCATGCCTTTCGCGCTGGTGATCGCAGCCGCGTCCCTTCCAGCCCTTTTCAAATATATCGGCCTTTTCAGCCAGGTTTATACCGAAGCCATCCGTCTTGGCATCAAGGTTCTGCCAAAAGAACAAGTGCCGGTACTGACCATGCGCGACTGGTTGAATTCATCCCTGGTTATTCTGCCCATCGTAACTTTGATGGTAACCTTCATCTCCGGCAAATCTCCCGCAATGGCTGGCCTGGTTGGTGTGATCACGGCAATTTTGACCGGCCTTGTCCTAAATCCCGATTTCCGTCGCGAACCGATGCGGATCGCACAGGCGCTTGCCGTAGGGGGTATTTCGGCCGCACGCATCATGCTTGCGGTTGGTGTGATCGGCATAGTATTGGCAGTAGTCAATGAAACCGGCGTTGCAATCCGTTTCGCCACTTCAATATCAGCTTTCGGTGACGATTATCTCATTCTTGCCCTGGTCCTTGCAATGTTCGGGGCTTTGATCCTTGGAATGGGCCTGCCCACCTTACCGGCCTATTTAATCATTGCGATCATGATTGCTCCCGCGATCATCAAGGCGGGTGTGCTTCCCCTGGCAGCGCATATGTTTGTACTATACTACGCCGTTTATTCCTCAATTGTGCCACCGATCGCCTATGGCTGCTACATTGCAGCACCCATTGCCGGGGGACACCCTCTTCAAACCGCTTTCGTCGCGCTGAGGATTTCTATCGTCGGGTTGCTAGTCCCCTACGTGTTTGTTTTTTCTCCCTCTTTGCTGCTTGTGGCTGGTGAATTCAGCTGGACTGAGTTAGCTTTTACCATAATCCGTCTTTTGGCCGCTATCTGGATGTTTGGCACATCCCTTGGCGGCGGCGATCCTTTACTGGGCCGCATCGGCATCGGTCAGCGGGGGCTGCGTCTGGCAATTGGCGTGGCTGCCATGTTCCCAATCACCATTCTATGGGTGCCCGCCAGCATCTGCGCGGTGGCGATCGGTCTTTTTTCACGACGGTTGAAGCCGTCATTTGTCGACAATAGAGTTTAACTTCAACGGAGGAAATTATGAAACACATCCTGACAAATACAACAAAGATTGCTGCGATCGGTGCATTCGCATTTAGCCTGTTAGCCGGTTCAGCGTTAGCCGAAGTCTACAAAGTCACGTCCATCGCCCCGGGTATGTCGCCATTCGTGGTCAATACAGCCATCTCAAAGGTCGTCAACAAACACGTTGATGGCGTCGATTTCCAGGTCCGCGCAACCGGCGCTGCAACCAAGCACTTCGTTGATGCGGCAAATGGCAGCGTCGACTTCCTGTTCGGTTCACCAACGATCAACTGGCTCCTGGTCAACCATATCGGCCCATACAAAAAGTTCAAAAATGGGCCGGAACTGGAAAAAAACGTCGGCATGATCTTTTCCTATCAGATTGGGCCTTATCACTATGTGACCCGTGCTGATTCCGGCATTGAAACGCTGGCTGATTTGAAAGGCAAGAAAGTTTTTGCCGGACCTCCGGGAGGTGCGGCAAAAGGCGTTGTGCTTGGTGCTTTGAAAGCAGCCTCCGGCCTTGTCGCCGAAGACATGGATATTCAGTCCTTCGGTTTTGATGCGGCAATCCAGGCTTTCCAGGATGATAAAATTGACGTGATAGTCCTGCCAACCAATGTTCCTTCGCCGTCGATCCAGCAATTTGCCTTGACCAAGAAAATCAGAATCCTTGATGTCGACATTTCCAAGATGCCTGATCGCGCCGCGATTGGTGGAACATTCAATGAGATCACACCTGGTGCCTATGGCAAAAACCATGTCAATACTACTGCGACACGTACCCATGGTGCCATAGTAAATTTCTCAGCTGGCATGCATGTGGACGAAGACGTTGTCTATAAGGTCACCAAAGCAATTTGGGAAAATCTTGGTGAAATCCAGGAAACTGCCATATGGATGCCTTCAACCATAAACAAGGAACGCGGACTTGAATTTATTGCCGGACGCCTGCATCCGGGCGCTGAGCGCTACTACAAGGAAATGGGTTGGAAAATTATCGAACCAATGGTTTACAAACCTAAAAAATAGGGTTTTCTAAAGGTAACAGTACTGGGCTGGTGCCCGCCACCAGCCTTTTTTTTTGGCTCAAGAGTCCGGATGCAAATTCCCGGAACAGCCTGTTTAACAAGATTGTCAGCTTCAGCCAAACTCTTCCCACACAAGGTTACATAGTACAGAAATCCGCCAGCTGTTCAGTACCGCCTGGCTTGCACAAGATAACCGCGAATTACTTCTTCTCCCAGCGCCTTGCATGCCTCAAGCCTATGCAGTCCCTCCACCAAAACAACCCGCCCTTTACCCTGGCGCACCTGTATAGGTGTAGTTTGTCCGTTTTCCAGAATATCTTCCGCCAAAATATCAACACGGGATTGATCCAATGTCCTGCGTCTTTTGGCCGGGACATAAATTTCATCAATTACCAGGCTTTTTTCAATCATAGTCCTATCCGGTTGCTTCTTGGTGATATGAATTGAACGGGTAATTCCAACTTTTTGCAAGCCTAATAATTTTGCCGCTTGATACTGGGAATGTCCACCTGCGACGCCAAATTTCGCTTATGGCGCCCTGCTCCAAGGCATACAATTCACCTTAAAGGACAACAACTTCGGTTCGGTCAAGCGGTTCATATCTTATCAAAAACGCTCCAGGAACGGCAAAAATGACTGACAAGTAGGAGATTCCACAGATCGCTATTTACAAAATCGAATAAGAGTGTTGTTAGTTTACCTGACTCGAATCAGAATCGATTTTTTGCGAGCAGTCTGGGGAGGGCTCAGTGGATTATGTTGTAGATAACCTAATAACCAAATACCGTCTAGCCAAAGAAAATTTATTGAAGTTACTGGATTCTGAATCAGGAAATTCTGATCAGATGGTGAGAGAAGCTGACCGGGATATGATTGCGGCGTTTAACGCAATATTGTCAGCAGAGATCCGAACGCCGTTGCAAGTTCGAACTCGAATCCGTTTCGTTACCGAACAGATTAATGAACTTAGTGAAAATCGGGAACTCATCAAAAAACTGACAGACAAAATTCTGACCGATATTTTGGAATTGCAGGAAAACAATATTCCCGGAGATACTGACAACAACACGAATATTGTACCTATAAGAATCGTCGACGGTAAAATAAGCCGGGACACTTCCGGCAATAGTGATATTGCAGCGCAAAAAGTTACTGAAGAGGCTGCCAGATTTAAATCGAATTATCTGGAACAGGCGATCATGTCGATTTCAGATGCGTTTATTCTTTACGATGCCAATGATAATCTGGTGTTCTTCAATCAGAAACACATCGAATTTTTTCCTCACCTCGAAGAGTTGTATCGATCAGGTGCCACAAGAAAGGAAATCTGGCGTCATCACGCGGAGAAAATCCATGAAACTGACCCAACGATGGATGTGGATGCTTTTGTCGAAAAGCGTCAAAGACTGTGCAAAAAACCACGACCGGACAGTGAGTGTCAACTGATTGATGGGAGATGGGTCGCTACGCGCGAAAGATTCATGGCGGATGGTGGCGTGGTGTCAATCCGCACTGATATCACCGAGCAAAAACTGGCTGAAATGGAGCTGCATTGGATGTTGTAAGCGTATCGCATTCCACTGATCCAAACCGCTGCTGTTACCTGTACGAATGAAAATACAAAGCTGTTCTGGCGCAATGCATCCGTCGCGAAGCCAACTGCGGATTATGACTCCGCCCAGTTGGCCGCTACCTCCAATCACGCCAATCGTTTGGGAAATTGCCATGATTCTATTGTTCCTTTTGGGATGATCTTATCGAAGTAAGGGAACAGAAGCTGGCTCAATATGGCAGAATCGGAGCTGGCACTGTTTGGCTGGCTAGAGTATCCATGTTAATCAAGCGGTAAATGAATATTATTTTGGCACAGGATTGAGGATGTTGATCCGTTAGAAATAACCTTCCGCAATTGCCAGGCCTTTTTTATTTGTGACCTTATTTGATTACTTTTTTTATAACCAATTAGAGTCAGCTATTCCGGATTTTAGCAGCCCCATGGTTTGATGTTCCCACGCATGTTAATACGGACACTTGCAAAAGAACTGCTTGACAACTAGTATTTAATAATTGCGTTAAATAAATGAAAGATTCATCGTGACACCTGAACTCTGGCACCTGTTTCTAACATCCATTTTGCTGACGATATTATGGATACCTCACATTGTCGGTCAGGTGGTGACAGATGGCCTGCTGAAGCCGCAAGAATATATCAATCTACGTGATGGAACCAAATCTCCAGCTTGGGTGCGGCGCGCCAACCGGGCACACGTTAATCTGGTCGAACAATTTGGACCGTTCGTCGGCCTTGTGTTAGTGGCGCATTTAAGTGGAATATCTAATTCCGCCACCCAAATGGCTGCGCTGGTTTTCTTCTGGGCACGCATTGCTCATGCATTGGTAATGCTAATTGGTTTCAAGCACTTCATGGCCCGAACATTGATATTCTCGGTATCTTTTTTCGCCCTGCTGGTATTCGCATGGCAAATATTTGCCGCGACAATGTAATCAGGTCTGCGCAAGGTGTTCTGCTTCAAGTATGAAGGCCTGACCAAATCCCGCATTGAGATTTGCACGTTGCAAATTCAAACGAAAAAAATGAAAATCAAGAAAATCTATATAGAGCTTGGCCTTGGAATGGATAGCCAGATAAGGATCACGCAGCAAATCTCGCTCATTGCTTGTGCGATCAATTTTCTCGATATTTCCTATTAATGTAATCCGGGGGTGAGCAAGCGGGTCACCCTTCCCCGGTTCCCCAACCATAATTGATGCTCGCGTGTCGCGGAACAATGCTTTGGTATGATTGGATATTTCTGAAGCCAGGAAGACAAGATTTCCACCAAAATCAACTGCAACACCAATACGTGATACAATCGGGATGCCTGTTTCAGGCTCGAGTACTGCAATAGAAGCAAACACCGCTTCATCAATCAACCGGCGTGCCAGTTTGCGCGCTTCATTACTTGTTTCGCGAATAGGGTTGATTTTCTTTTTTGCCATAATAATTCCGGGCTATCGTCTCTAATATCACCTGTTTGCAACAATCTGGCTTTCCCTGATATACCAAAAACTCAATTCGGCTCCATTCAGCTTTGGTCGAGTTTGTCACTCAAATACCGTTCCATTCCGGTAATAGTCTCCCATTTTGAAACAAAAATATTTGCACATCTGCAAACTGACAAGCAGCAAATAGTGGCCCGCTTGATAATTATAGAATCCAAAATTCATATTTTCGTTTTCACAATTAGAAAATGGAGCTATAAGATCGGAAAAACAGGAGATTTTGATGCTCGGATTGATGATGAATCAGCAGTTGCTGATCAACCAGATTATTGATCATGCCGCCCGCTATCATGGCGATACTGAAATAGTTTCCATCAATACCGATGGTAGCCAGTTCAGATATAATTATGCCACTTCACATGAAAATATACTGAAAATTGCCAGCTCACTGTCAAAATTGGGCCTGAAAAAATCTGATCGTGTCGCGACAATTGCCTGGAACAATCATCGGCACTTCGAAACCTATTACGCAATTTCAGGAAATGGGCAGATTTGCCATACCCTTAATCCCCGGCTGTTTCCTGAACAACTGATTTATATCATCAATCATGCTGAAGACAGAGCTCTGTTTTTTGATAAAACCTTTCTTCCGTTAATTGAAGGTTTGCGTGAGCATCTGAAAACTGTCGAACACTATGTTTTGCTTGAAGATGCGGATGATGATCTGAAGAACAGCCATTCGTGGCTGACATTTTATGGTGACCTGCTTGCCGGCGGTGATGAGAATTACAGCTGGCCGGATGATATTAACGAACGCGATGCATGCAGTCTGTGCTACACATCAGGCACCACCGGAAACCCGAAAGGCGTATTATATTCCCATCGCTCAACTTTGATTCATGCAATGATGTCGGCAACGCCGGATGTAATGAATTTTTCGGCCCGCGACTGCCTGTTGCCGGTAGTGCCGATGTTCCATGTCAACGCCTGGGGCACGCCTTATGCTGCACCGATGGTTGGCGCGAAACTCGTATTACCGGGCCCTGGTCTGGATGGAGAAAGCCTGGCTAACCTGTTTCTGGCAGAAAAAGTAACCATATCGGCGGGAGTCCCGACAATCTGGGCCGGACTGCTTGATCATCTTGATGCAAACAACATCAAATTGCCTTCTATGCAGCGAACTGTTGTTGGGGGTTCTGCCTGCCCTCCCTCCATGCTGGATCGTTTTCGCAATGATTATGATATTGAAGTGCTTCATGCCTGGGGCATGACGGAACTTAGCCCTTTGGGGACGGTCAATAATCTGAAAAACAAGCACCTGGAACTGCCCGCTGAAGAATTGCGCAAATTGCGTGTTCTGCAGGGCAGGCCACCATTTGGTATTGAACTGGGCATATTTGATGATAACAAAAACCAATTGCCAAATGATGGAAAATCCCAGGGTGACCTTTATTGCAGAGGTCCATGGGTTCTCAGCGAATATTTTGCCGGTGAAGGTGGTGACCCGCTGATCGACGGATGGTTTCCGACAGGTGATGTTGCAACAATTGATAAGGATGGCTTCATGTGTATTCGTGACCGTTCAAAGGATATCATCAAATCCGGCGGAGAATGGATTTCCTCGGTTGATCTGGAAAATCTCGCAATAGGCCACCCGGATATAGCTGATGCTGCAGTTATTGCTGCCCAACATCCAAAGTGGGATGAGCGACCGTTACTGATTGTGGTCGTGAAACCCGACAAGCAACTGGATGAAACCGCGCTTCTTGGGTACTACGAAGGCAAAGTTGCAAAATGGTGGATTCCCGATGCTGTCAGGATTGTCAGTGAAATACCGCGTAATGCGACCGGCAAGATACGCAAAAATATTCTGCGGGAAGCTCATGGAAACGCACTTTTGTAGATGACCTAGACCAGTTACTGTAATGCGTCTGAATAGAGCGGCCTTGCGGTTATGCCGATTAGCATTGGAGATTAATCATGTTCACAGCAACACTGAATTTCGGCCTGGGCGAAGATATAGAGGCGTTGCAGGATCTGGCATGTAAATTCTCCCAGGAACGCATTGCACCTATTGCAGCTGAAATTGATAAATCAGACGAATTCCCATCTCATTTATGGAAGGAAATGGGAGATCTCGGATTACTTGGCATCACAGTACCTGAGGAATTTGGCGGCGTAGACATGGGGTATCTGGCCCACACTATTGCACTGGAGGAAATATCACGGGCATCTGCTTCAGTCGGCCTTTCCTATGGTGCTCATTCAAACTTGTGTGTTAATCAGATCAAACTGAACGGAAACCAGACGCAAAAGGAAAAATATCTTCCCAGACTGGTTTCAGGTGACCACGTCGGTGCGCTGGCGATGTCTGAGGCTGGTGCGGGGTCAGATGTAGTGTCGATGAAATTACGGGCCGAAAAGCGCAATGACCGGTATATTTTGAATGGCAGTAAATTCTGGATCACCAATGGACCGGATGCCGATACACTTGTTGTTTATGCCAAAACTGATCCGAATGCCGGTCCGCGCGGCATGACAGCGTTTTTGATCGAAAAAGAGTTTACCGGGTTTTCGGTAGCGCAAAAACTGGACAAACTGGGAATGCGCGGATCACCCACCGGTGAACTGGTTTTTGAAGATTGTGAAGTACCTTACGAAAACATCCTGGGTGAAGAAGGAAAAGGTGTAAATGTGTTAATGTCCGGGCTGGATTATGAACGTGTTATTTTGGCGGCCGGATGTGTGGGTATCATGCATGCATGCCTGGATCTGGTTATGCCCTATATTCATGAGCGCAAGCAGTTTGGCCAACCGATTGGTGAATTCCAGCTAATGCAAGGCAAAGTAGCTGATATGTACGCAGCCATGAATTCGGCACGGGCCTATGTCTACGCATCCGCATCGGCTTGTGACCGTAGACAGATCACACGCCAGGACGCCGCCGCATGTTGTCTTTATGCAGCCGAAAGCGCAACGCAATCCGCCCTCCAGGCAATTCAGGCTTTAGGAGGTGCCGGTTACCTCAGTGAAAGCCCTGCCGGGCGATTATTGCGTGATGCCAAATTAATGGAAATTGGCGCAGGCACATCTGAGATCCGGCGAATGCTTATTGGCCGGGAATTATTCAACGCAACCAGATAAACCAAGAAGACGCCTTTGAATATGACAGATTGTTTGCATGTTAATCTGGTCAATTCAGGAGCTGAATGAATGAGTAAATTTGAAACGATCAGTTTTGACAATGATATCAGAGGCGTTGCAACAATAACGCTTGCGCGCGCCGGATCTCACAATGCAATCAACAATACCATGGTTGCCGAATTAAGTAATGTAGCAAAGCTCTTAAGCACTGACAGTCCTGCGCGAGTCTGTGTGTTGCAAGCGCAAGGGAAGACATTTTGTGCCGGTGGTGACCTGGTATTCATGCAATCACAAATGGCGCTTGACCGCGAAGAAAAAGTCAATGAAGCTCATAAATTAATCAACATGTTAACTGCACTGGATGACCTTCCCTGCCCTCTGGTCGCAAAAGTTCAAGGTTCAGTATATGGCGGCGGTATTGGATTATTGGCCTGTTGCGACCTGATTGTTTCCGCTGAAACAGCGGAATATTCCATGAAAGAAACAATGCTTGGTCTGATACCGGCAGCCATAGGTCCATTTGTAGTAAGGCGAATTGGCGAAGCCTGGGCGCGTCAATACTTTTTCTCTGCCCGGACTTTTACCGCTGTTACTGCCTTGAAAATGAATTTGGTAACTCATGTCGCTTCGAGCGATGAACTGGAAGCGATAGTGGAAAATGAGATCAGCCAACTTCTCAAATGCCAGCCGGAAGCGGTTAGAGATGCCAAAGCATTTGCCAAGCAGCTTGCCCGCAATCCATCCATGGAAACCGGAAAAATATCAGCTGAGCTATTCGCCGACAGGCTGGATTCAGATGAAGCCAAACATGCAATCAGGACTTTCTTAGCCAGATAAAAATTCACTCTTGATTTTTGCCCTGACAATCGCCAAGTTCGGCTGCGAGTATTTGTGCTGATATTCATCGGCACTAACATGCCAAAAAAGGACTATTTGGCAATTAACAAATCTAAGGAAAACAAATGAGCATACAAGCGGCAACAGAGGCAATTCGGACCAAAGTAGGTGACAATTCGGGCCTTGGAGCAACTGTCAAATTTGACTGTGGAGATGACGGTGTGGTCTATGTTGATGGGGCATCCAACCCCAATTCAGTCTCCAATGACAATAACGAAGCCGATTGTACAATTGGTCTTGAAATTGATATTCTATCCGACCTGATTTCGGGTGATCTGGACCCGACCGCGGCCTTTATGCAAGGAAAACTCAAAGTCGAGGGCGACATGGGAGTTGCGATGCGCCTTGGTTCAATTTTGTAAACTTGTTGCCAGTCAGGTTTAGGTCAACAATGCGGGCTATCTTTTTATTGATACCCCCTCACAAATCTCGTACCGCAAGTGCCCTGACATTTGAATTACCTGAAATATGTGCAAGAGTTTGATTGTGCAATTTAACTGATCGGGGTGAAATCAAATGAGCGATCACGGTTATGAATCCGGACGACTGGACCTGCCCTTTGTCGGCCACGCCACATTTGCTAAAAAGCAGCCCTGCCTTGACTGGAATGCAATTGATGCAGATTGCGTGATACTGGGCGCACCCTTTGATTTTGGCACCCAGTACAGGCCCGGTGCACGCTTTGGACCAAGAGCGATACGCGAGGCGTCCACCTTGTTTTCGTTTGGTCATGCCGGTGCCTATGATCATGAAGATGACGCGACATATCTGCCTGCATCAGTTCGTATTGTCGATATGGGTGATGCCGACATCGTTCACACAAATACTGAAAAGAGCCATGCCAACATCGAATTTGGAGTTCGAAAGGCATTGACCGCAGGTGCTCTACCGGTGGTTCTGGGCGGGGACCATTCAGTCAATATACCATGCGTTCGGGCATTCAATGAAGAAGAGCCCATACACCTGGTCCAGATTGATGCGCATCTGGATTTTGTTGATGAGCGTCATGGTGTGCGAAATGGCCATGGAAACCCGATGCGCAGGGCGGCGGAATGTACCCACGTTAGCGGACTTTCACAAATTGGCATTCGCAATGTATCTTCCACAGCCAGAGAAGGTTACGAAGATGCGCGAAGCTATGGCAGTGACATAGTATCGGTTCGACAGTTTCGAAGTTTGGGTGTTGACGGCATGCTGGGGCGAATACCAGAAAATGATCGTTACTATGTCACCATAGATATTGACGGATTTGACCCATCCATTGCTCCGGGTACCGGCACACCAAGTCATGGTGGATTTTTGTATTACGAAGTGCTGGAACTTCTGCAGGGCCTTTCAAAACGGGGAAATGTTGTCGGTATCGATCTGGTGGAAGTTGCGCCAGATTATGACCATAGCGGCGTTACGTCTTTTCTCGCTGCACAATTGCTGCTTAACTTCATCGGATTTGTTTTCCACAATCGAAAATGACAATATTGGCAATAATTTACTGATCGAGACTGCCTTCTTTGATGAAATAATTGTCGCATCTGGAATATCTTGAGTCGCTAAAAAAGGGCGAGGATAGTTTGCGAAATTTACCAAAAGTGAAATTCAAAGGTTGACCTTGTCGGCAAGAAGTGGCTGATATAGAAAACTAGGGAGAAGTGCTAAAGCTCAAATTGTGAGTTTCGCGCCACAGAAAAGGGAAAGGCTCTTCATTTAGAGCATCATGAGGAAATATGGCATCGGGCAATACCAGTGCAGACAACGCCTATGTGCG
Organism: Hyphomicrobiales bacterium; assembly: GCA_024225445.1. GTDB lineage: Bacteria > Pseudomonadota > Alphaproteobacteria > Rhizobiales > Rhizobiaceae > JAAEMP01. The sequence goes on from JAAEMP010000148.1 coordinate 27,859, forward strand.
TTTTGAAAAAGTTCAGAAAAGTTATGATGGTGAAATTCTCGTTGTAAAGGATCTCAATCTCAATATAGCCAAAGGCGAATTTGTCACGATGCTCGGGCCGTCTGGTTCAGGCAAGACAACTTGCCTGATGATGCTGGCTGGTTTTGAACCCGCTACCAATGGCGAAATCTATATTGGTGACAAATCGATCAACCACATTCCGCCCCACAAGCGTGGCATTGGAATGGTCTTCCAAAATTACGCCCTGTTTCCTCATATGAGTATCGGTGAAAATCTGTCCTTTCCGCTTGAAGTTCGCAAGATGAACAAAACTGATTCTGAAAAAGCGGTGAAGCGGGCACTGGACATGGTGCAGATGGGTGATTTTATCAACCGTCGCCCCGCGCAACTTTCCGGTGGCCAGCAACAGCGTATTGCGTTAGCACGGGCGCTGGTTTTTGAACCTGAACTGGTGTTGATGGACGAACCACTTGGGGCGCTTGACAAGCAACTGCGCGAACGCATGCAGTATGAAATCAAGCATATTCATGAAAATCTGGGTGTAACAATCGTCTATGTTACCCATGACCAGTCTGAAGCCCTGACGATGTCAGATCGCATAGCCGTGTTCAATGACGGCGTTATTCAGCAATTGTCTTCTGCGGAAAGTTTATACGAGCACCCTCAAAATGCTTTCGTCGCCCAGTTTATCGGTGAAAACAATGAGTTACACGGTATTGTTGAAGAAATCGAAGATGATACCTGCACCGTTAAGCTGACAGATGGCACCACGGTCAAAGCTGAGAAAGTCAATGTCGACAATATCGGGGACAAAACACTTTTGTCCCTACGCCCTGAGCGGGTTGAAATTGATCCAACAGGAAAAATGGACGCGCTGCTAAAAGGCAGGATCGAAGAGCTCATTTATTTGGGTGACCATATCCGCGTTCGTATGAACGTTGCGGGAAATGACGAGTTTATTGCAAAGGTCAGAAACCGGGGCGATAAACGCGATCTCAAGGAAGGTCAGAGTATTAATGTCGGCTGGGCCGCAAGCGATTGTAAAGCACTTGATGGCTGATCCAGGTGTTGGCCTTGTCAAGAGAGTTAGGCTTGAAACAAATATTGTCTACAACGGTCGAATAGAGTTTGGAAACTGGTAACACCATTTTCTGATTAAGCGCCGGTACCTACCGGCAAGTATAGTAACGGGAGAATAGTAATGAAATTAACAAAAATTCTTGCCTCATCAATTTTGGGCGCAGGCCTTTTGATTGGAGCAACATCTGCAAATGCCGGTGATATCACCGTCGTTTCCTGGGGTGGTGCTTATACCAAATCACAAATTGAGGCTTATCATAAACCCTGGATTGCCAAAACAGGCAATGGCATCAAGTCAGAAGATTATTCTGGTGGTATTGCTGAAATCAAGGCGCAGGTTGAGGCAGGCAATGTGACCTGGGACCTGGTCGACGTTGAACTTTCAGACGCTGTCCGCGCTTGCGATGATGGACTGTTGGAAGTAATTGACCATGCCACCCTGCCCGATGGCGCCGATGGCAAACCTGCTTCTGAAGATTTCATGAAAGGTACTTTGCATGAATGCGCAGTGGCGAACATTGTGTGGTCAACGATTTTTGCCTATGACAAATCAAAGATTGCAGATGGCCCAACAACAGTGGCCGATTTTTTTGACCTGAAAAAATACCCGGGCAAACGCGGGCTGCGTAAAGGCGCCAAGCCAAACCTTGAATTTGCCCTGATTGCTGATGGTGTTGCAGCAAAAGACGTTTATAGCGTTCTGGAAACACCTGAAGGTGTTGATCGTGCGTTTGCAAAGCTCTCTTCAATCAAAGATTCTGTTGTCTGGTGGGAAGCCGGCGCTCAACCCCCACAATTGCTGGCTGATGGCGAAGTTGTCATGACAACTGCATATAACGGTCGTATCTTCAACGCCGTTGCCAATGAAGACAAGCCGTTTGAAATCGTTTGGGATGGGCAAGTCTGGGACCTTGATCTTTGGGTCATTCCCAAAGGTGCCAAAAACAAGGATCTGGCGTTGGATTTTCTGAAATTCTCAACTGCCACAGAGCAGCTGGCAAAACAGGCCTCCTACATTTCCTACGGTCCTGCACGCATGTCATCAGCACCTCTGGTTGGCAAGTTTCATAACAAGGACATCGATATGGGTCCTCAAATGCCTACAGCTCCAAATAATCTGACCAATGCTGTGCAAAACAACTTCGAATTCTGGGCTGATAATGCAGACCAGTTGAACGAGCGTTTCAGTGCCTGGTTGGCCAGTAACTAATATTTGCTGACTGGCAACAATTGACAAAGGGAATGCGCGAAACCAATCGCGCATTCCCACCAATAAAGTAATTGAATTTGAAGAGAACTGGTCGAACATGACTGACAGCACAAATGTAACAGACAACGTGCCATCCAGCGCTACCGACGAACGCCTGCTGACTACAGATGGTGTACCTCTCAAACAAAAGCTGGCACAAACAACCAGACGCATGCGCATGCGGGCATTTATGTTAACGGTACCGCTGGTGCTGTTTCTAGTCATCAGTTTTGTCGTTCCAATCGGACAAATGCTGTTTCGCTCAGTGCACAATACGGCTGGAACGGATGTTGCACCTAATTTTGCCGCAGCCATACAAAAATGGAATGGTGAAGGCCTTCCTTCGGAAGAAGTATTCGAATTATTTGCCAAAGACATAATGGCCTCTCAAAAAAGACGTGAAATTGGCAAAACACCCGGAAAACTGGGCACTCGGGTAAATTATGAATTTCCAGGCTCACTCAGCCTGATCAAATCCGCGGCAAGAAAATTCAAGAAGATTAAAGAGGGCCCCTATAAAGAAGCGATCTTAAAGCAAAACAAGAAATGGGCCAATCCGACTCTGTGGCGTACCCTGAAACGCGTCACCAGGGACTATTCCCCGTCATTTTATTACGCAGCACTTGATCTTAAATATGACCCCGACGAAAATCTGGTGGCGGCTGATAAAATCTATCAGATATATGTTTCAAATTTCTGGAAAACCCTCAGGCTATCCGCAATTATTACATTTTTATGCTTCCTGCTGGCATTCCCTGTATCCTATCTTTTATCGACTTTGCCATTGGCCACATCAAATCTTCTGATGATCCTGGTGCTGTTGCCATTCTGGACATCGCTACTGGTTCGCACCACGGCGTGGATTGCGATATTACAATCAAAGGGCATCATCAATAATATTCTGGTGTTCATCGGGATTATATCCGATGAAAACCGCGTTCAGCTAATTTACAACCAGACCGGTACGATATTCGCCATGGTGCATATCTTGCTGCCTTTCATGATCCTTCCACTGTATTCCGTGATGAAAACCATTCCACCCAGCTATATGCGTGCGGCACGCTCAATGGGCGCCACACCGTTTACCGCATTCCGCCGTGTTTATTTCCCTCAAACACTGCCGGGCATTGCTGCGGGCACGTTGCTGGTTTTCATATTGGCGATCGGATATTATATCACACCGGCGCTGGTTGGTGGTGCGGATGGCATTCTGATATCAAACCTGATTGCAAACCACATCCAGAAAACACTCAACTGGAGCCTCGGCGCCGCACTGGGAACGATTCTGCTGGTAACGGTAATGGTGCTCTACTGGATTTACAATAAACTTGTCGGAATCGACAAACTAAGTTTCGGGTGAGACAAATGATAAATTCAATAAAAAAACCCCGAAACATCATCTTTCTTGTCGCCTGTCTTGCAGTTTTACTAATTACGCAATCTTTCTCGGTAATGATTGGCTTTGGGTTTCTGTTTGGCGCACCGTTATTTTTCATGAACGAACTGCCGCCTTATGCAACAACGCTTGAGCGGGTCTGGCAATATGCTTACCTGACCATTTGTACGTTTATTTTCGTATTTTTGATAATGCCGGTGATCATAATAGTTCCCCTGTCCTTCAACGTTGAACCGTATTTTTCATTTACCCAGGGAATGATGACCTTTGATCCTGCAGCTTTTTCCACACGCTGGTATCAGGACATTTTTTACAACGGCATGGCAAATCCAGATGCAACAGATGACTGGTGGTCTGACATGTGGAAGAACGCTCAGTGGATTAGGGCTACGCGTAATTCGTTCTTTATTGCCGCGCTTGCAACAGTATTGGCGACTAGCCTTGGCACATTGGCCGCACTTGGATTGTCACGGCCGGAAATGCCCTATCGTTCACTGATCACCAGTCTGCTTATTTCACCGATGATCGTACCTCTGGTGATCACGGCAACCGGTATGTTTTTCTTCTATTCATCACCATTCTCGGTTTTGCCGGATTTTGTGATCAACGGAATGCAATCTGCTATTGATGCATTGGGCATTGACTGGAAGATAGCTGATGCTCATCTGACAGGAACATATCTGGGAATTATTCTTGCCCATACCACGCTGGGAATTCCGTTTGTCATCATTACCGTAACAGCAACCCTGTCCGGCTTTGACCGCTCCCTCATCCGAGCATCGCAGAACATGGGTGCAGATGGATGGACGACTTTCAGACGGGTGATTATGCCGCTGATATTGCCAGGAATGATCTCAGGTGCGCTTTTCGCCTTCATTACTTCGCTGGATGAAGTGGTGGCGGTAATATTCCTGGCAGATGTCGACCAGCGCACCATCCCCCGCCAGATGTTCTCCGGTATACGTGAACAAATTTCACCAACTATTTTGGCGGTGGCCACTGTTCTGGTGATGATCTCAATTGTCCTGCTGGCGACTATCGAATTATTGCGCCGCCGTTCAGAACGCCTGCGCGGTCTGGCTCCGGGTTAAGGCGGTCTGCAGCGGGTAGATTTACCAAAATTCAGGATGTTTGAACCAAGGAATCTTGATATTGCCTGTCAGTGTTAAATTTATTTTGGCATTACAAATCTGGCTAATTACGCTGACAATCGGTCTCCATCCGGCGAGAACACAGGAACGCGTTGATCTGAATCTGATCCTTGCCATTGATTGCTCCTACAGCGTTGATGCAACAGAATTTGATCTGCAAATACACGGCACCGCCGCCGCTTTCACCAATCCCAATATTATCAATGCGATAACCAGCGGAAAATATGGGAGAATAGGTGTAGCAGTTATCCAGTGGTCAAACACAAAAAATCAAATCATTTCAGTACCGTGGACAATTATCTCCAATCAGATTGATGCCTACAAACTCGCGGTGGCGATCAAATCCCAAACCCGGCAAACCGCCGAAGGTTCAACATCCATTTCTACAGCCATCAACAAAGCGGCCATAATGTTGCTAAGTGCCCCATATCAGGCAAACCGCCTGACAATCGATATTGCAGCCGATGGTGAAAACAATGCTGGCGAGCGGGTGGAACAGGTACGCGACAGAACGGTGGGTTTTGGCATCACCATCAACGGGTTGAGTATCCTAAATGAAGTGAGCTATCTGAATTACTATTTTCAGAACCGGGTGATAGGTGGGCAAGGCGCATTTGTGCAGATCGCCAAAACTTATGGCGATTTTGGTGAGGCCATAAGAAAAAAACTGTTGCGTGAAATACTTGGCGGCGGAATATCATAGGGCACTTGATTTCAATTGGCATATTAGTAATTATTTTCATAGTATTTCATATTATTGAATGGAGATAATTGCATTTTGTCCAAACTTGATGAAATCGACCTGAAAATTCTCAGAATTCTGCAATCTGAACCTGATATCAACATATCCGATATCGGCAACCAGGTTGGCCTTTCTCACACCCCTTGCTGGCGACGCATCAAGAAGATGGAAGACAGTGGGATAATAATCGGCAGAGTGTGCCTGATTGACCCGGAAAAAACAGGGCTTGATATATCAATATTCGTCTTTGTTCGCCTTGCAATCCACTCGGCAGAGACACTCACAGCTTTTGAAAAAGCAACATTGTCAATTCCCCAGATCATGCAGTGCTACACCATGAGTGGTGAATTTGATTATCTGCTGCGTGTTGTCGTGCCCAGCGTTCGCGATTATGAAAAAGCCGTAAAAGGGAAACTCCTGACCCTTCCCCATGTCGGTATTATGAACAGCCATTTTGCACTCAATGAAATCAAGAACACCACCTGCCTGCCAATCTGACTTGGCGATAAAATTGTGATTGGTACAATTGTCTAGACTCCTTCTGGTTTATGGATATTAGACTGGCAGTCCACTTTTTCATCAAAATTGCGGAGAACAACCCAATATTTGCCATGGATACTCTTTTATTTGAACTGCAAACCTCTCAAAAACAGGCCATAATGTTACCAAATTCAAATTATCCTGGGCGAGGACTACATGATGAGTGCTGAAAATACCCTGATTGACCTGGCCAGCCTAAAATCTGATTTGACAATTTCTCTCGAAGATAAGTATACGGCGACTGACGGCAAGGTATTCATGAACGGGACCCAGGCGCTGGTACGCCTGCCGATTGTGCAAATGCGACATGATGCTTTGGCCGGTCTTAACACCGGTGGATATATTTCCGGTTATCGCGGATCTCCAATTGGCGGGTATGATTTTGCACTTCACAGCGCAAAAAAACATCTAGATGATCACGGCATTGTTTTCCAGCCCGGGACAAATGAAGATCTTGCCGCTACAGCAATTTGGGGGTCACAACAATTACACTTATCACCCGGAGCGCAAAAAGACGGCATCGTTGGTATCTGGTATGGGAAGGGACCCGGGGTTGATCGAAGTGGTGATGTTTTCAAGCACGCAAACTCCGCAGGAACTTCACCCAATGGCGGCGTGTTGTGTGTCGCGGGAGATGACCACACTGCCAAATCATCAACTGTTGCGCATCAGTCAGACCATGCCTTCATGGCAGCAATCATGCCGATGTTATTTCCATCCAGTGTTCAGGAATTTGTCGAACTGGGGCTGTTTGGAATTGCAATGTCACGCTACTCCGGGCTTTGGGTGGGTTACAAAGTTATTTCCGACACAATTGAGACAACCGGTGTGGTGGATTTGACGGGTGAAAACCAGCAATTCGTCATACCTGACGATTTTGAAATACCGCAGGGTGGATTGAACCTGCGTTGGCCGGACCAGATATTGGCGCAGGATGAACGACTTCAGGAGCAAAAAGCCTATGCTGCTATCGCATTTGCACGGGCTAACAAAGTTGACCAACTGATATTTGACAGCAAAGAACCCCGCTTTGGTATTGTCGCCTCTGGCAAGGCCTATGAAAATGTCCGTGAAGCGCTTCGTCAACTGGGAATTGATGAAAAAGTCGCCGATAAACTCGGGCTGCGCCTGTACAAGGTTCGAATGCCCTGGCCGCTTGAACCGGTCGGCATTCGAAATTTTGCCGAAGGGCTCGAAGAAGTGCTGGTGATTGAAGAGCGCCGCGAAGTTATTGAACATGAAATAAAGCAGCAACTGTTCAATTGGCAAGCCAATACACGGCCACGGATTGTCGGAAAATTTGACCATCAGGACCGGCATATTCTCAAACTGAACGAGGAAATGACCGCAGGCACTGCTTTGAGGGCAATTGCATCGCGGCTGCTGACATTTGATCTGCCGGAAGGTCTGGCAGCCCGGGTAAAACAGAAGCTCGCCTATTATGAGGAACGGGCACAGGTGCGCCAAAATCATGAAGCGCCCGTGACCCGTATTGCCCATTTTTGCTCAGGCTGCCCGCACAATACCTCAACCAAGGTTCCGCCAGGGAGCAGGGCTCTGGCAGGCATCGGCTGCCATTTTCTATCAGTATGGATGGGCCGCAATACCGAGACATTTTCTCACATGGGTGGCGAGGGTGCAGCCTGGACCGGGATTGCACCATTTACTGATGAAAAGCATGTGTTCGTCAATCTGGGTGATGGCACCTATTTTCATTCCGGTTATCTGGCAATCCGTCAGGCCGTTGCCGCCGGGGTAAATATCACCTACAAAATTTTGTTTAATGATGCCGTGGCAATGACTGGTGGCCAAACCCATGACGGAAATTTGTCGCCGCAAACAATCTCGCATCAGATCAAGGCCGAAGGTGTCAAAGAAATCTGGCTGGTCAGTGATGAGCCGGAGAAATATAACAAACCGGAGCTTGCACAGGGTATAAAGATACAGCATCGCGATTATCTGGAAGATGTTCAAAAACACCTGCGCGACGTGCCCGGATGTACTGCCATCATTTATGATCAGACTTGCGCCAATGAAAAACGTCGAAGGCGAAAGCGCGGTTTGCTGGATGATCCCAATAAATGGGCTTTTATCAACCCGTTGGTTTGCGAAGGATGCGGGGATTGTTCCGACCAGTCAAACTGCATTTCAGTTGAACCACTGGAAACGGGATTTGGCAGAAAACGTCAAATCAACCAATCCTCATGCAACAAGGATTATTCATGTATCGAAGGGTTTTGCCCATCCTTTGTTACCGTTCACGGAGGAAGTTTGAGAAAACCGCATGTCCATATCCCCTCCCCGGACAACAAACAGGCACAACTGCCGGAGCCTGAAACCAAAAAGCTGGATGAGGTATTCAATATTGCGGTAACCGGGGTTGGCGGTACCGGCGTACTTACCATTGGCGCAATACTGGGCATGGCAGCTCATGTGGACGACAAGGCCGCAATCACTCTGGATATGGCCGGGCTGGCGCAGAAAGGCGGGGCCGTATTGTGTCATGTGCGCCTGGCACCAACAACAAATCTGATTTCTTCGCCACAAATTGTAACCGGCGAGGCCGATCTGCTGCTGGCGGCTGATAGCGTGGTAGCCGCGGCTCAAAGCTCGATTGCACTTTGCAGTTCTGAAAATACTACCGCAATAATCAATACACACCTTAGCCCGGTATCAAATTTTGTCTTTGATCGAGATTTCGATTTCCGTGAAAAATCCATTATCGACACAATTGACAGCAATACCAAGACAAGTTCAACGAAAATTGATTTTACCAAACTGGCAGAAATTACCTGCGGTAATGCAATGGCAACCAACATCATGATAGTCGGCTATGCTGCCCAGGCGGGATTGTTGCCAGTTTCGATTAAGGCGATTGAACAGGCTGTCATGATTAATGGTGTCGCAATTGAAGCCAATTTGGCAGCATTCAACTGGGGTCGGCGATTTTTTTCATTTCCCGAGGAAATTTCTGATCTGCTGGATGGCGCTGGTCGCACCGAAGCTGAGCCAGAGATTTTGGAGAAGGTTATTGAAAAACGAGCCGAATATCTGATTCAATATCAGGATAGAAACCTTGCTGATCATTATCGGACAATCGTTGCGAAAGTACAAAAAGCTGACAGCCTACCGGGAAAAAAACAAGACCTCACAAATGCAGTTGCACGCAATCTCTTTAAACTGCTCTCATACAAGGACGAATATGAGGTGTCACGACTATATACTACTGGTGATTTTGAAAGACGCATCGCGGAACAGTTTGAGGGCGACTACAAGCTGAATTTTCACCTTGCCCCGCCGATATTTGGTGGGAAACTTTTACCCAACGGACGACACAAAAAACGCCAATATGGACCATGGGCTTTCAAATTATTCAAGATACTTGCCGGTCTGAAAGGATTACGGGGAACCGCGTTTGATGTTTTTGGCTATTCTGAAGAGCGGAAAATGGAACGCCGGTTGATCACCCAGTATGAAAGTCTGATTGAAGATATTTTTCCCAAGCTTGATGCCGACAATTATCCATATGCGGTAGAATTGGCGCAAATCCCAGATTCTATCAGAGGCTTTGGACCGGTAAAACTGAGAGCGATCAGACAGGCGGAATCATTAAAAACGGAACTACAGGCCAAATTTGCAGGTGTGAGACCAAAACCCAAGGCCGGTACCGAAAAAAAATCGAACAGGCTGAATGAAAGTACTGATCCGGGATTCAAGTAAGAAACAAAGCGCTGTTGAACCAGGCCCCGAATTGTATTCCAATTGAATACTATTCTTCGTCCCGCAATTCCCTGCGCAGAATTTTCCCGACATTTGTTTTGGGCAATTCATCGCGGAATTCAACGTATTTGGGACGCTTGTAATTGGTCAGACCTTCAGCACACCAGTCTTTCACATCCTGCTTGGTCAAGCTGGCATCGGTTCGTACCACAAACAGTTTTACCGCCTCGCCGGACTTGTCATCGCGCACCCCAATTGCAGCAGCCTCCAAAATACCTGAATTGCTGGCTGCCACTTCCTCAATCTCGTTGGGATAGACGTTGAAACCGGAAACCAGAATCATATCTTTCTTGCGATCAACAATTTTGGTCTGGCCGAGTTTATTCATAAAACCCATATCGCCTGAGCGAAAAAAACCATCTTTGGTCATGACCTTTTCAGTCTCATCTGGACGTTGCCAGTAACCAGTCATCACCTGAGGGCCCTTGATGTAAATCTCGCCCACTTCCCCAATTGGCAATTCCTTGCCTTTTTCATCATAGATAGCAATGATGGTAGAGGGCAAAGGCAAGCCGATAGTTCCGGTAAAACCATCTCCGTCAAAGCGGTTTGCCGTTGCCACTGGAGAGGTTTCGGAAAGACCATAGCCTTCGGAGATAACGCTACCGGTCAGTTTTTGCCAGGCGTCTGCCACAGGCTGCTGAACCGCCATGCCTCCGCCCAGTGTCAGGGATAAACTGCTGAAATCCAGTTTATGAAAATCTTCATTGTTGAGAAGACCGTTGAACAATGTATTCAAACCGGGAAAAACTTCAAATTGCCAGTTTCCCAGTTCCTTCACAAATCCGGGAATATCACGCGGATTTGGAATGAGAATATTATGTGCTCCGCGTTGCATTCCCGATATGGCATTTATCGTCAGGGCAAAGATATGATAAAGGGGAAGAGCACAAATATAGGTAGCTCCAGCGGACAATCCGCTGCCGTCACCGATGGCTTTCAGCCATTCGTCAGTTTGGGCCACATTCGCCAATACATTGCTATGACTGAGAGCCGCCCCCTTGGATACTCCGGTGGTACCCCCGGTATATTGCAGGAAAGCAATGTCACCGCCATCCACTTTTTCTGACGAATAACCATAGCTGCTGGTGGCCATTAACTGATTATAGGGTGTGTGACCTGGCAAAGACCAGTTTGGTACCATCTTTTTTATTTTACGCAGGACGAAATTGACCAGCATGCCTTTCAAGCCGCCAAACATATCGCCCATGGATGTGACAACAACATGCTCGACACTGGTTTTGGCAATAACTTTTTCCAGCGTGCTTGCAAAATTCTCCAGAATAAATATCGCTTTGGCACCGCTATCCTTTAGCTGGTGCTCCAGCTCTCGCGGCGTGTAGAGCGGGTTCACATTGACCACCGTCATGCCAGCGCGCAAAACTCCTGTCAGAGCGGCGGGATATTGCAAAACATTAGGCATCATAATCGCAACACGATCACCTTTTTCCAGACCTTTGCTCCTCAACCAGGCTCCAACACTTGATGACTGGTCCAACAGGTCTGAATAATTGGTGGTTTTACCCATGCAGGTAAATGCCGGACTTGTATTGAATTTGCCAAAGGAGTTTTCAAACAATGCACCCAGAGATGCATGTTCCAGCTCGCCAATTTCGGCATTCACCATAGGAGGGTAAGACTTAAGCCAGGGTTTTGTTTGTGATGGCTTTTTTTCCAGGGTCTTTTTCGTTACTGCTTTCTTGGTGGCCCGTACCGGCTTTTTGGTCATTATTGTCTCCCTATGGCAATTCTGGTTACTATTTTAAGCCTGTTGTTGCGCAGTTTAGCAGGTCTTTTGACCTGTGCAATTGCTGTTCAATCGGCTATCCGCGATTTCCTGTTCCTGGCAGGGTGCCTTCCAGTTTACAGATGATTGTCAACATAATTTCATCGGCCCCTCCTCCAATCGAGGCAAGGCGCCCGTCACGAAATGCGCGCGATATGGGATTATCCCTGGTAAAGCCCATTCCACCCCAATATTGCAAACAGGAATCTGCCACTTCACGCGATAGCCTGCCGCATTTCAGTTTTGCCATGGAAGCCAGACGGGTCACGTCCTGGCCCGCAATATATTGTTCTATTGCACTCCAGGACAAGGCGCGAAGTGATTCGACTTCCGTTCGCAATTCCGCCAATCGGAAATGTACAACCTGATTGTCCAGTACCGATTTCCCGAATGCTTTTCGTTGTGCTGTATATTCAATAGTTTTGTCTATCAATCCATCCATCATCACCAAAGAGTTAACAGCTACCCACAGGCGCTCTTCCTGAAATTGAAGCATTTGCATGGTGAAACCGGCGCCAATTTCACCAACTACATTATCAACTGGAACCCGAACATCATCAAAGAACAATTGCGCGGTATCCGATGAGTTCATGCCGAGTTTATCAATTTTTTGACGCTCAATTCCTGGCAGATTCATTGGCACCATAATCAATGACTTGTTCTGGTGGGCAGGACCGTCGGATGTATTGGCCAGCAGGCAGCACCAGTCCGCCATCATACCGTTGGTAATCCACATCTTGGTTCCATTGACAATGAAATCATCACCCTGACGCACGGCTGTGGTTTTAACGGAGGCGACATCTGAACCACCGCCAGGTTCTGAAATACCGACACAACCAACCATATCTCCGGCTATTGCGGGTGCGAGAAAATCACGTTTTAACTGATCCGATCCAAATCGGTTTAGTGCAGGCGTGCACATATCCGTGTGCACGCCTACTGCCATGGGAACGCCGCCGCATTCCACCGCTCCCATCTCTTCTGCCATTACCATTGAATATGAAAAATCCAATCCCAATCCACCGTACCGAGGGTCATATTTGATGCCCAGCAGGCCGATATCGCCAAGCTTCTTGAACAACTCATGAGATGGAAATTGCTCGCGCTCCTCCCATTCATCAACATGGGGATTTATTTCAGTTTCAACAAATTTGCGAACAGTACGGCGCAACTCATTGTGTTCATGTGTAAATTGCATATGAAGTCCTTAGAGGTTGTTCAAATGCCGCGCATGCCAGGTGATGTGCTCGGCCATAAAGGTTGAAATAAAGAAATAGGAATGATCATAGTCTTTCTGCATGCGTACCGTCAGTTCAATATCCTTGTCATTACATACTTCTTCCAGCAACCAGGGGCGCAGGCCATTGTCCAGGAAATCATCCCCGCTTCCCTGATCAACGAGAACAGGTGAAAACAGGTTTCCATCCTCTATCAGGTGGCAGGCATCATATTCACGCCACGCCGTTTCATTTTCTCCCAGATAACGTCGAAGCGGACTTGATGACCAGTCGGCCGTTGATGGCTGTACGATTGGGGCAAAGGCAGAACAGCTTTTGTAACATTCGGGATTTTTCAAGGCGATGGTCAAAGCTCCATGGCCGCCCATGGAATGGCCAAATATAGACTGACGCTGCATATCAGCATTAAAATTCGCAGATATCAGCTCCGGCAGTTCACGCGCAATGTAGGAATACATCTGATAGTTTTTTTTCCACGGTTCAATTGTAGCATCCAGGTAAAACCCGGCTCCTGAACCAAATTGCCAATTACCTTCATCATCAGGGACGTCTTTGCCACGCGGCGAAGTGTCGGGGCATATGATAATGATGCCGTGCTCGGCTGCCGCCTGACGATATTCACCTTTTTCCATGACATTGGCATGGCTGCAAGTAAGGCCGGAAAGATACCACAATACCGGACACGGTTTATGTTCCGCCTGAGGTGGAAGAAAAACCGCAAAAGTCATATCGCAGTTGCAAACATCAGATTTATGCGAATAGACGCCCTGCACACCACCATGCGAATTACTGGTGGATATTGTTGTTAATTCTTTCAAAGATAATCTCCCTGATCAAAGTTTCCTTGCCTTCCTGACTGCCATTTCCAAACTGCCCAGAAACCGGGATCGGTCTTTAGCTGAAAATGCCTTGTTATATCCTTTGCTCGCACCGGTTTCCCGCAGATGCTGATTGAGATCGCGCATGGCCATTGCCATGCCGATATTCGCTGGATCAAATTCCCTGCCGGTTGGGCCCAGAACCAGACAATCGTTTTCCAGACAACGTTGAGCAAGCGGTATATCTGCAGTGATGACAATATCACCGCTAGTTGCATTTTCGGCTATCCAGTCGTCCGCAATATCGGCTCCCTTGGCGACAACGACTGTTTTCACCATTGGATCACGTGAAGGACGCATCCCTCCATTGGCTACCAATGTCACTACCAATTCATGCCGCTCGGCTACTTTCAACACCTCATCCTTCACAGGACAGGCATCAGCATCAACATATATCTGGAAGCTCAAACCCTAAAATACCACTACACTGCGAATACTCTCGCCTGCATGCATCAATTCAAATCCCTTGTTGATATCTTTCAATTCCAGTTTGTGGGTAATCATTGGATCAATCTGAATTTTTCCTTCCAGATACCAGTCAACAATTTTTGGCACATCCGTGCGCCCGCGCGCGCCGCCGAAGGCTGTTCCCCTCCAGGAACGGCCGGTCACCAGCTGGAATGGACGGGTGGATATTTCCTGACCGGCACCGGCAACACCGATAATGATCGATTCACCCCAACCCTTGTGGCAACATTCAAGTGCGGCACGCATGACTTTGACATTGCCTATACATTCAAATGAATAATCTGCACCTCCACCAGTAAGCTCAACCAAGTGGTCTACCAGGTTTTCCTCACCGATCTCGGCCGGATTGACAAAATGCGTCATGCCGAATTTTTCACCCCATTGCTTTTTGGAGTTGTTCATATCGACACCAACTATTTTATCGGCTCCAACCATCCTGGCGCCCTGAATAACATTCAGTCCGATACCGCCAAGACCAAATACAACAACATTCGATCCCGGCTCAACCTTTGCAGTATTAATTACTGCTCCAATGCCGGTTGTAACGCCACAGCCGATATAGCAGATCGATTCAAAGGAAGCCCTTTTATTGACTTTGGCCAGAGCAATTTCCGGAACCACTGTGTGGTTTGCAAATGTGGAGGTTCCCATATAATGCATGATCGGCTTACCATCGATGGAAAACCGTGAAGTACCGTCCGGCATCAGCCCCTGCCCCTGTGTGGTTCGAATTGACTGGCAAAGATTGGTTTTGGGATTCAGACAATATTCGCAGGTTCGGCATTCGGGTGTATAAAGTGGTATGACGTGATCGCCTTTTATTAGACTGGTCACCCCCGGACCAACATCGATAACCACGCCTGCGCCTTCATGACCCAGAATCGCGGGAAATATTCCTTCAGGATCAGCTCCCGACAAGGTGAATTCATCCGTATGACAAATTCCGGTAGCCTTGATCTCCACCAATACTTCTCCCTCACGCGGGCCATCGAGATCAACTTCGCATATTTCCAGGGGTTTTCCTGCTTCAAAGGCAACGGCCGCACGTGTTTTCATCGTCATTTACTCCTAGAAAATCATTTGATAATTCAGAATAGTTGAAAATTGCCGTGGTGCAATATGCAATAAACGCCGACAACTGAATTTTTGCAAAAAGCAGCAGATTTTATTTTCCTGTCGCATTCATTCCATCAACCGCGCGCAAAATTGCTTCTGGTGTGGCCGGCGTATCCAAATCCGGCACCTTACCTGGATTAATCGAGGCCAACGCATGGAATATTGCCGAAAACACAGACAAGGCCAGCATCAAGGGCGGCTCGCCTACAGCTTTTGAACGATAGATTGTATTTGCTTTGTTGCCCTTGCTGGCAAACAATGCAGTACGAAAATCTGCCGGTACATCCGAGCAGGTAGGGATTTTGTAGGTTGATGGTGCATGTGTACTCAGGCGTCCATCACTGTCATAGACCAATTCTTCTGTTGTCAGCCATCCCATACCCTGAACAAAACCACCTTCAATCTGGCCTATATCGATGGCGGGGTTAATTGAAGAGCCTACATCATGGAGAATATCGACCCGATCGACTTTCATCTCCCCTGTAAGCGTATCGATAGTTACTTCTGAACATGATGCGCCATAGGCAAAATAAAGAAATGCTTTTCCTGATACAGTTTCACGCTCCCAGGTTAATTTGGGAGTCGCATAATAACCCGTTGCTGACAATTGTACCCGTTCGATAAAGCACTGGTTTGCCAATTCTGCAAAACTGATTTCGCGATCGCCAAGTTCCACTTTCCCGTTGATAAATCGAATGGCTTTCCTGTCCGCCTGAAACAACCTGGCAGCCAGATCAACCATGCGTTTTTTGATTTTCTCCGCAGCTTTTTTGGATGCCATTCCGTTTAGGTCTGAACCGGATGAGGCTGCGGTCGGGGTGGTGTTGGGCACTTTTTCTGTTGAAGTAGCTGTTATCTGAACCTGCGATACATCAATACCGAATTCCTCGGCAACTACCTGAGCTACCTTCAGATTAAGCCCCTGACCCATTTCGGTCCCACCATGGTTTACCTGGACTGAACCATCGGTATAGACATGAACAAGAGAACCGGCCTGGTTCAGATGCATGAGGGTGAACGCAATTCCGAATTTTATCGGGTTAAGCGATATACCTTTTTTCAGGAAGCGGCTTTTCCTGTTGAATTTGGCAATCTGTCGACGACGATTTTTGTAATCACTGGATTTTTCCAATTCCGCGACAAGTTGACGAATAACATTGTCGCGAACCTTTTGCCCATAAGGAGTTACATCACGGCCTTTAGAATAGAAATTCCGTTTTCTGATCGCAAGCGGATCTTTACCCAGCTTAATCGCCAGTTGGTCCATCATCCGTTCGGCAAATACCATACCCTGGGGACCGCCAAAGCCGCGAAACGCTGTATTGGATACGGTATCTGTCTTTATCCGTCGCGAATGAATCCGCAGATTTGGATAAAAGTAAGAATTGTCGCTGTGAAACATAGCCCGGTCGTTAATGCCAAGAGAGACATCCGCAGAATGGCCACATCGCCCGTTCAACTCCAGATCAATTGCTTCAACAACACCTTTGTCATCATGAGAAGCTGAATATTCAACCAGGAAATCATGCCTTTTTCCAGTGACAACCATGTCATCATCACGGTCAAGGCGCATTTTGGCCGGAAGACCTGTAACACGTGAAGCAAGAGCTGCAATGCAGGCCCATTGGGCAGCCTGACTTTCCTTGCCTCCAAACCCTCCACCCATACGCCGACATTCGCAAACTATGCTGGCATCCGGCTGACCCAGAGTTCGTGCCACCAGATGTTGAACCTCGGTTGGATGCTGGGTGGAACAATAGACTTTCATCGTTCGATTTTCACCGGGAACCGCAAAAGATATCTGGGTTTCCAGGTAAAAGTGTTCCTGGCCGCCAACGGTAATTGTTCCAGAAATTGCGCTGTTTGCCTGTTCAATCAGGCCGGGCGCATCCCCACGAATAAAAGTATAATCATCAAGCACGGTTTCTCCGGACTGGATTCCATCTTCCACCTGCACATTCGGCGTTTCCCCTTCAATCTCGATCCTGGCCAGTCGGGTTGCCCGTCTCGCCTGATCACGGGAGGTGGCAACAACTGCAAATATTACCTGACCATGAAACTTTATTTCCTTGTCAGCAAATATCGGATCGCCGCCAAAACCCGGGCTGCAATCGTTTTTTCCGGGAATATCTTTTGCACTCAGCACAGCAACGACGCCGGGTGCACTACGAACAGCTTCCAGATTGACTGATTTCAAAATGCCTTTAGCGATATCTGAAAGCCCTGGTGCCACATGAAGTGTTCCGGCTGGCTCCGCGATGTCATCAATATAGTGAGCGCTACCACTGACATGCATCTCGGCGCTGTCATGAGTAATGGCTTTGCCAACAGTCTGCAGGGTCAATTTGTTCATAATGAAGCCTCCCTGTGAGCAAGCAATCGGGTAGTTTTAGTATCTCCAACCCGAATTTCATGCAGTGCTTTGCGCAATAGATTGCCTGCAACCTTTTGGCGGTATTCAGCACTTGCACGCATATCTGTCATAGGGGTAAAATCTTTAGTCAAAGCAGTGACCGCCAGTTTTATTGCTGCTTCATCGCCCAGAGTCACACCAGCAAGCGCTTGCTCGGCAGTGACAGCCCTTTTAGGGGTAGCGGCCATTCCACCATATGCAATTCTTGCAGTAGTAATAACGTCACCATCCAGTGTGAAGCAAAACGCTGCCAGCACAGAAGAGATGTCCTGATCAAAACGCTTGGAAATTTTGAATGCCCTGAAATGCTGGCTAGAGCCCAGTCTTGGTATTGTGACGGCTGTAACGAGTTCGCCAGGAGCACGGTCCTGTTTGCCATAGGCAACAAAAAAATCTTCAAGTGCAATTTCTCTGGTGGATTTATCATGGCGAAGTTCCAGCTTCGCGCCAAGTACTATCAAGGCGGGAGGCATATCTCCGATAGGAGAACCATTTGCTATATTGCCACCCACCGTTCCAGAATTACGCACGGGCTTTGATCCGATACGACGTACGACCTCCCCCAGATCCGGATCAATTGAATACAATACGCTATGGGCATCTTCATAAGTTGCACCGGCATTAATTCTAACCTTGTCAACGCTGTCCACTATATCAGAGAAACCTTTGACCCTGCCCGTGTGCACTATTTTAGGCAAGTCCCGTAGCTGTTTTGTAATCCACAACCCAACATCGGTTGCACCGGACAATATGACTGCATCAGGATGTCTCGCACTCAATTCAAGCATGTTCTCAATACTTGCGGGTGCTGCAAAAAATCGATCCTCAGAACCTACAAACAGGTCCTCCTCATCCTGCATCTCACCCAGTATCTTTTGTGTCTCTGCCAACCGGCCTGACAGCGCGTCATTGGCTTTACCATCAATGGCACTGGCAGCAGCATCAACAATCGGACGATAGCCGGTGCAACGACATAGATTCCCGGATAACCAGTTATTTACATTTTCGCGATCAGCACTTTCTCCGGAGTGATAGAGAACAAATAATGAGATTACGATACCTGGAGTACAAAATCCGCACTGGGAAGCATGTTCATCGACCATTGCTCGCTGAACTGGATGAAGCGCTTCACGATCGCCAAGGTCATCAACAGTAATGACATCTTTACCATCAATCTGTCCTAATAACTGAATACATGAATTGATGGATTCATAAACGAGCCTGCCATTTTTTATTGATCCGATTGCCACAGTGCAGGCACCGCAATCGCCCTCACCACAACCTTCCTTTGTACCGCAAGCTCGCTCACGCAAACGCAAATAATCAAGCAAAGTTTCATTTGCTCCCACCTCAGATAATTCGGTAACAACGCCATTTCTCAAAAATCGGACTGCATTTCGGCTCATTTTACGTTTACCTTGTAGTGCTGCGTCAAAACATCCGGCTCCAGGTCATAGCCCCATAATCAGGGTCGAAATGGCGGTAAAACTGCAAAAAATACGCAAGAAAAAGTGTGCGTGATGGGCTTGTTGCCCATTCAAGCGCTTTGACGTAGCAGATTGAAGCAGTTTTACCGCCATTTCGATCCTATTCGTGAGTCTATGACCTAATATACGAGCTGGAACACTGACATTAACAAGGAATCAAATGCCGGTAAATTCGATTAGTTGATCGTTTCGCAAAAGCAGCTTCAGGTATTATGCGAAGATAACGTTGATTAATTGAAAATCTTTTACAATACTCAAACCAGACTAGTGTGGTGACCATGTGTTCAAACAGCTACGACGGGCTCTATAGCCATTCCCATCTGCAGCAGAGTTTCCTCGCTATTTGGTGAAGCCATCAGCATGAACCCGGCACTATTTGTGGCAGTTGGAAGCGTCAGCGCGCACAGGCCAAACATGTTGCCGATGCGTGTATTTGAAAGGCTACGCAGGTTGGTATCCCAGAAGGCCTCAAAATCTTCCAGCAACGGTTGGATATCAGGTGCAGAATTTGGTGTAGTTGGAGCAATCACAGCATTATAATTGCTGGTACGCTGATAATAGGACTGGCGCAATTCGATCATTCTCTCACGGGCTTTTGCATCCTGTTCCGCGCTAATGCCCTTCCCGCCCAAAAACCGGTCCAGGACTGGCCTGAACATTTTTTCCGGCGATTTTTCAATTTCTTCACCCCACTGCTGATAGGCTTCATAAGGAAACATCGTAGGACCAAGTTCGATCATCTCTGTCAGTTCCGGGATTTCTCCACGTTCAATTCTCGCACCGGCTTTCTGCAATTCAGCCAGTGCAGATTCAAAGGCATGCAATTGTTTTTCTTCACAATTCTCCAGCATAGCGGTTTCACAAACCAATAGTTTGACGGTGTTCAAATCAGGGCTGTTACCAAGGTTGACTTTGTTGCCTGACAGGATTTCAAACATCAAACCCGCATCCTCTACTGACCGGCACAATGGACCCACAGTATCAAAGGAGCTGCAAAGCGGTACCACACCATCTAACGGCACAGCACCATGTGTAGTCTTCAACCCAACAAGTCCATTCCAGGCAGAAGGAATCCTGACCGAACCACCAGTATCAGATCCGATCGCAATGGGTGCCAGATTATAGGCCACCGAGGCAGCCGCGCCAGATGATGATCCTCCAGGTGCGGTGGCGATATCATATCGGTTGGGCGATGTTGCCGTCATCGGGTTAATACCCAGTCCGGAAAAAGCCAGTTCTGATAAATGGGTTTTGCCCAGACAGACCATACCGGCTTGAGTGGCGCGACGCACAACTTCACAGTCAGATGACGGCACTCTGCCCGCAAGCAATTGGGAACCACTTTCCGTTGGAATATTTGCGGTATCAAACAAGTCTTTCCAGGATACGGGCACACCATCCAACACGCTTCTTCGGGTTTTTGTCAGCGCTCGTTTACTGGCAGATTCGGCTTCCTCAAGCGCTCTTTCACTGCTGACGAATGTGTAGATCTGATCCCGATATGCGCTGTCATTGATTTCCGATAAAAACGCCTTAGTCACATCCACCGGATCTGTCTTGCCAACTTCAATCGCCCATCCCAGTTCCGCAGCGCTAAGAGATAACAAACCCAACTCACAATCCTTCAATTTTGCGTTTTAACTGTCACTATTTCACTATTCATCAATGAACAGAAATCAGCAAGTGAGAATTGCAGCGATATCCGTCAATATCTCAGCCGCATATACACCCAGCCATAACCTTATTGCAGCAAGTTTAAATATGGCTCAATCGAAGATAAAACGGTTGCCTGCTATTAAAAAAGATCAAAATCTCTTCAATCATTGGCTGAGCGAATTCTTGTAGATCACCCCATCTTTCATTATCAAATCAAAGTTGGCGTTTGGATCAACAACCAAATCTAAATTTTCAAGTGGGTTACCATCGACAAGGATGAGATCGGCACAAGCGCCTTCCTGAATAACACCCAGTGCTCCCTGCCGATATGGGTTACGAGGACCGGAAAGTGCCAGTAATTCTGCCGCAGTTGACGTAGCCTGCCGCAATACTTCAACCGGGGTATACCAACGGCTTAGTTTGGCAAGTTGCTTTCCTTGCTTTTCGGCCAATGCGGAATCAAACAGAGTATCGGTTCCCCAGACAGTTTTGACACCAATTTCCTTTGCAAGGCGGTAGACGCGATCGGTGCCTTCGGTAACCTGAATGCATTTTTGGCGGCTAAAGGAACCTTCGGGGAAAGGAATGGCATCTTCATCATCCAGGATTGGTTGCATGCTGAGGAAAGCACCCCTTTCCTTCATCAACTCAAGCGTTTCTCTGCTGAGCAGGTGTCCGTGTTCGATGCTCATCACGCCAGCTTCTACCGCGCGTCTTGTCGCTTCGTCAGTGAACGCATGGGTAGCGACATAAGTATTTCAATCAGATGCGGCATCAACGGCTGCTTTTGTGTAGGTTTCTCGGACACCGCTGGCACAGTGTAGGCGGGAACGATCTGTGTTCTCACCGGTGTCGGAGAAGCACCAATGCAGGAAATCGCATGAGATTGTTCGCGGACCAAGCAACTTGCCCTATGGGGATTTGC
>JAAEMP010000149.1 GCA_024225445.1 Hyphomicrobiales bacterium
CCAGGCTACCCGCCCAGCGCCTCTTTAATCACCGCGCCGGCCTTGCCCATGTCAAGCTGGCCGCGATATTTGCCCTTTAGTGCGCCCATTACCTTGCCCATGTCGCGTAGCGATGCGGCGCCGGTTTCTTCGATCGCGGCTTTGATTGCCACCTGGCTTTCCTGCTCGTCCAGTTGTCTGGGCAGGAATTCGCGAATGATTTCGATCTCTTCGAGTTCCTGGGCTTCCAGTTCCGGCCGGCCACCTTCGCGATATATTTTTGAGGATTCCATTCGCTGCTTTATCATTTTGGTCAGGATATCAAGCACTTCCTCATTATCAGCCTTGTCTTTGCCTTTACCCCTCAGCGCAATATCGCGGTCACCAATTGCCGCGTTAATCAACCGCAATGTGGACACTCGATGTTTGTCTTTTGATTTCTGTGCCGTTTTAAGGGCTTCAGCTATTGAATTGCGCATTTTTTGTCCTTTCATGCACCCAATCAGATGGACGGCGGGGAGCATAATGGAGGCAGGATTGGATGGCAATGCACATCTGATTGGCCAAGTCATTGATTTATTTGGTTAAAAAATATTTTCCCAAATCCTTGACAGCAATTGAGCGCAAAATCCGCGATCACGGCAGTCTGTAGCGGGTTTCAAATTCCGGCATATTACTGTTCAAGCAGCGCCAAATAGCCAATTCACCAATTGACTTGCAACCGCTTTACTGCAATCAGAACAACAAATCCTCAATCAACCATTGGTAATACCATGACTGATCCCCAGCCCTGGAGCCTGACCAAGCCTACAGCCGTTATCGTGCTGGCCGATGGCACCGTCATTGAAGGCCAGGGCTGTGGTGCCGATGGAATTGCCTGTGCGGAAATCTGCTTTAACACCGCGATCACCGGTTACCAGGAAATATTGACCGACCCTTCCTATGCCGGCCAGATTGTCACCTTCACTTTCCCTCATATTGGCAATATCGGCACCAATGAAGATGATATGGAAACACTGGACAGGAAAACCCCTTCAAGTGTCGTCGGCGCCGTATTCAAGGCGGCAATAACCTCTCCCTCCAACTATCGCTCTGCCACCCGTTTCGACCAGTGGTTAAAATCCCGCGGCATCATCGCCATCTGCAATGTTGACACACGCGCCCTTACCTCCCTTATCCGCGAAAAGGGCCTCGCCAATGCGGTTATTGCCAGTAATCCTGATGGCATCTTCGATATTGGTGAATTGAAAAAACAGGCAACTGAATGGCCGGGGCTTGAAGGCGCTGATCTGGCAGCAACTGTTACATCACCTGCACAAAGCCAATGGGATGAAACCAGTTGGGTGTGGAATGAGGGCTACAGCAGGGCTGAGGGTCAGACCCACCATGTAGTGGCGGTGGATTTCGGCATCAAACGAAATATTCTGCGTCTGCTGGCTGATCTTGGCTGCAAAATCACCATTGTTCCCGCCAGCGCCAGTGCTGAAGAAATTCTCGGGCACCAGCCGGACGGCATATTTTTGTCAAATGGCCCGGGTGACCCTGCCGCAACAGGTGAATATGCTGTCGCAACAATCAGCAAGTTGCTGGAAACGGATATCCCGATTTTCGGTATCTGCCTCGGGCACCAGATGCTGGCTCTGGCACTGGGGGCAAAAACCGTCAAAATGCACCAGGGACATCATGGTGCCAATCATCCGGTGATGGATCACACGACAGGCAAGGTCGAGATTGTATCGATGAACCACGGTTTTGCCGTCGATGGCACCACCCTGCCCGATGGCGTAAAAGAAACCCACACCTCATTGTTTGATCAGTCAAACTGCGGTCTTGCCATTGATGGTAAAGCGGTATTTTCCGTGCAGCATCACCCGGAGGCATCTCCCGGCCCGCGCGACAGCCATTATTTGTTCAAGCGGTTCATAGACAAAATGATAGACAAAATGGCGGTTAAATCACCTGCATAGCTGAAAACCCCAGACAATAACGATGTCAATAACCAGCGCCAACCACATACGGTTCTATTCCTCTACAGCCGCGGCAGCCTGTGCACCACTTTTTTCATTGACAAAAAACAATATTGCCCCGCCAACTACCAGAAATCCGACAATAAGCATGCTGGCCATCCGCAATCCGATCTGTTCAGCTTCCAGTGCGGCCGTTCCATTGCCAATATAACTGGCCGCCAGATCGGCAGCTACCCAGCCAAATATCGCCGGTCCGATAAAAGACGATGATCGTCCTGCAACCGCAAAAAGTCCAAAGAATTCAGCCGACCTGTGCGCCGGGCACAGCTTGGCAACCATAGTGCGAGATACCGATTGCAAACCGGCCATGGCAAAGCCGGCCAAAGCGCCAATGACATAAAACATGGTGTCAGATGTGTTTTCCATCATCCATAAAATCGTCGCAATCATCAGGGCAATCGATTGCAGCAGAGCCTGTTTCGCGCTGGCCCGATCAGCCAGCAGGCCAAACACCCAGGCTCCCACAACATTGGTGAGTTGCACCAGGATGATCAGAATAATCATCTGCTCGCGTTCAAATCCGTGCAGTACCGCACCAATTATTGCGGCAAAATTAAGCGTGATCATGACCCCGTCATTGAACAGGATGAACGCCAGCAGAAACTTCATATATTGCTTGAAGTGCCGGGCATTCCTGAAGGTCTTGGCAATCTGGGAAAATCCGATTGTCAGCAGGCTCTCGCCTTTTGGCAATTCCTTGACGCTTCCCGGTTCACCCACATGAAGAAACAGCGGCAAAGTTGCGATGGCAAAAAATGCGGCTGTCAGCACCATCGTCGAGCGCAACACAAAATTGCCGCCAATACTGACCACCAGCGGTAACACAATCAGCAAACACACTATGCCGCCTAGAGACCCGATCGCCCAGCCATTGCCGGAAACCCTGCCCACGGTCTGGCGTGTACTCACACTGGGCAACAATCCGTTATAGAAAACCTGTGATGCCCGATAACCGATTTCAGCCAGGATGAAGAAACCCATTCCCATCAACACATCACCCTTGTGGACAAAGAACAGCAGGCCGGTAAACAGGCAACAGACAGAGGTGAAAAATGCCAGCATTTTTTTCCTCGATGCCCGATAATCAGCAATTGCTCCCAGTACCGGAGAGATTATCGCAGATACCAGCATCGCGATGGCCACCGCCACGCCCCACAATCGGGTACCTTCCGCCCCACCCACAACACCTTCCTTGAAATAGGCCGAATAGATCGCCAAAATCACCACTGCCGCATAAGCGGAATTGCCGAAATCATACAAATACCATGCCATACGCTTGCCGCGTGGCGTATCAAACAATCCCGGTCGCACCGGTGGCGTAAATCCGTCGGCGGTACCGCCATAAGCCTCAGACAATGTTTATTCTCCCAAAAAGCATCAAGCAAAGGGCCAATACCCCTTAATCAACACCATCCTGCGGCGCTGATCTTGTTTCTGGAAAGGCGTAAGTTCGCAAGGTAGTCGCCTGACTTTCAAGGTCTTACAACGAATCCAGTGGCAAAATCAGCGCCGCAGAATGACGTTGATTAATGGGTCCTGACCCTAACTACATACCCCGCATTTCATCGCTTTCAAAGGGAAAAGAAGCGATCTCGTCAGCTTGCTGTTTCAATTCCTCGTTCGCGGAATAAACTCCATGGCGCTCTTCGGGAACAAGTTCAGCAATCTTTTCCATGATTTTCCAGCCAATCCGGTCAAGTTCCTCACGCCGTTCCCTGCCCTTCAAATTTACTTCAAAGGGCCCAATTGGTTTGCCAATACTGATGGCAAGACGCGGGCGCAACTGGTTAAACAGGCCGGTAAAACCATCCAGTCCGATGGGCACGACCAGCGCTTTTGTCTCAACACTTAAAAATGCCGCGCCCGGTCGCGCCGGTCTTAACACTTGAGCCCAGGCGCCACCTTCGGGAAAGATGCCCAATACACCATCCTGGTCCAGAACATTTTTGGCGGCTTCCAGCCCCTTGCGTGAATAGGCCCCGCGAAATACCGGAAAATACCCCCAGAGTCTGGGAATAAATTTCACTATTGCTGGCGCATTGGGAAACCTGAATCCACCAACAAATTCAACTTGCCGACTGGTTGCAACAAGCATGGCAACCGGATCAGCAAAATGAAAATGATTGGCAACCAGAATAATCGGCCCCGAATCCGGGATGTTTTCTCTGCCCTCGATGGTCAACTTTCCCAATAACAAAAAGGCCAGTTTTGCCAGCAATCTGAGCAGAAAGCGAATTAGATATCGACGAGGATATTTTGTTGGCATAAGGCAGACTAGCAAACATTTTAAGGGACCGGCAATATTACCTGACCCGGACTATATCAAATGCCCTAAAGCGTGTCGCGTCCAATAGCATTTATTTGACCAGTTTTTCAGGTTTGTGTTCTGGCATGGCTTGCAGACTGCGCCATCCGCCCTGTTAACTGGCGGGCATCTGGTTCCCCATCATTCGAAGGGTGCAGTGTATTTCCATCCGGCAACGCCACATCACCGGCAACCGTGCCATCTTTTTCTGAAACTTCGCTCATCGAAGGGCTTTCAATCGCCTTTGTCAAATGTTTGTCACTACGTCTTTGCCCCATGCGCCTGACACTGCCAACACCCATTCTGGCTGCCAGCAGGGTCAATAATGCACCAAGTCCACCATACAATAAACCCGGGCTGTTTATCGGCAGGGCCGGTTCAAAAGCTTCCCAGGCATTATCCAGCAATAGACCATCGGGGTTTTTCAAAATCAGTAAAGGCCGGGTTAAAGGGTGAGAGTTTTCCAACCTGTTCTGCTGGCGATTCAGCCGCTCAAATCGTCCAATTGTCCATGTCATGCTTCTACCCCGGTCCCGGGTAAGGTGCTCGGTCGATTTTATCATCCTGTCCAGAGCCTGTTCACGTGACAGTTGAGAATTGCCGGCATCTTCATCAAAATCGACGACAACCGCTCTCAGTTCCTCAACTGCACCGCCAATTCGCTGGCGATATTGCTGGGCAAATTCCGGCGCCTGCGAAAAAATCGCCAGTCCGGCCAGCGCACTTGCAATCGTCACCGTTTTGGAACGCAGTCCCATCGCACTATTCTCTTTTTTCGATATCCTCAGTGTCCAACCCGAATCTCCGAGCAGGATTTGATACTTGGTCAATTGAAGGAATTACACGATTCCAGTCGGCCATTCTTGAAGCCACGCGAAAACCATTCCACGCGTTGTTTGGATGTGCCATGATTGAAACTCTCAGGTACCACATATCCCTGCGTGCGCTTTTGTATGGCATCATCACCTATTCGGGCGGCCGCATTCAGAGCCTCTTTCAGGTCGCCTTTCTCAAGCCAGCCTTCACGCTCAACATAGTAACCCCAAACACCGGCAAAACAATCTGCCTGCAATTCCACCTGGACCGACATTTGATTGGCTTCGACTTTGCCCATTCTCTGACGTTGCCGGTTGAATTGCGGCAACACGCCGATAATGTTCTGCACATGATGGCCGACCTCGTGCGCCAGCACATAGGCCTGTGCAAAATCCCCCTTGGCTCCAAACTGATTTGCAAGTTGATCGTAAAAGGACAAATCTATGTATACCTGACTATCGCCTGGACAATAAAACGGACCGGATGCCGAAGACGCAAATCCACATGCGGATTTTACCCGGCCACTAAACAATACCAGCTTGGGGTTTGGATAGCGCTTCCCGTAGGCCTTGAATATCCCTGCCCAGACCTGTTCTGTTGAACCCAGAATGGTCGATACAAATTTTTTCATCTCGTCGTTTTTGCGTTGGCTGTTCGATGAGCGGTTTACCGGCTTTCGCTGTATTTCCGGCGCAGTGGAGGTATCAAGGCCTTCACCAAGACCACCTCCCAGTTGCCCCAGTATCGTTAGCGGATTGACCCCGAGAAAAAACAGAACAATACCGATTATCGCCAGTGTTCCAAACCCAATGCCGCCTCCCGCACGTTTGGTTACTTTGCCTCGCGGTATGCGAAACCCGCCCTTACGCCGCCCGATATTTCCTGGCAATCTGAATGTAGTACCACCCGAATCCTGTCCGCGCTGGTCTGATACATTTGTACTTTGTCTGCGGCCTCGCCAACGCATCAATAAACTCCGAATTGTTTTCAAACATCAAGAATAAGCATATAGCCAGAACAAATCAAATCCATCAGGTTTTGTGTTCCAGGTTCCTGTTTACGCTCTCCTGCACTAGCTCCATTTTGACCGCATTCGCTTTTCCAGCCCCCGCAATCCAATTGAAAGTGTTATTGTCATGATCAGGTATATATAGGCAACAATCGAATAGGTTTCAAAAAATCGAAACGAGCCCGCGGCATAAACTTTACCCATCTGGGTGATGTCTGCAACGCCCAGCACCGACACCAGTGAAGAATCTTTTACCATCGCAACAAAATCATTGCCTAACGGTGGCAATATGGTGCGAATGGCCTGTGGCAGAATAATTAGTCGAAACCGCAGAATTCGTCCCAATCCCATGGCCTTTGCAGCTTCTATTTGACCAACATCAACCGCTTGTATACCAGCCCGGAACACTTCGGCAATAAATGCGGAATAACCGATTGTCAGGGCAATGATTGATCGCCATAACAGCGAAAAATCGCGCATGCGCATCGGTTCAACAATCCCCGCATCAACCAATGGGGAAGTAATGAAATTCCAGAACCAGACAAAGCCAGGTGCGCCGACAAAGGCGATGTAAAACAGCAATACCAGGATGGGTATGCCACGTATCACTTCGATATAGAACCGGGCCACCTGACGCATTATCAGAGAACCTGACAGGCTCATTACTGCCAGCCCAAGACCAACTGCTGAGGCCGACGCGAATCCGAAAAGCGTGACGAAAATTGTAATCCAGACACCTTTGCCCAACACATTGATGATCTGCGAATAAAGATCATTTGTAACAATGACGAAAGTAACAAATGTAAAAACCAGGCCCAGAAATATCAGCCACCAGGGAAAATCAGTACTTTGTGAGCCTTTGGTTACGGGTGTGCTCATGGCCAGAAGTCAATTAGTATTGCCACGTCATTCTCTCGCTTAATTTCAAAATGCCAAAATATGAAGGAGACTTCCCCCAAAAGGGGGGAAGATTGAAAAATACTGCTTTGGCGAAATTCGAGTTCAACCGCCAAGCTTGTAATCAAGAAACCATTTTTTATTGAGCTTTTCGATTGTTCCGTCAGCTTTCATCGCACCAATTGCTGCATTTATTGGAGCAACAAGGTCGGAGCCTTTGGGAAAGATGAAACCGAAATCTTCTGTACCCATTGCTTCACCAACCAGTTTAAGGCCGCCATTTGAAGCATCGACATAGCCTTTGCCCGCTGTACCATCAGTCAGCACCAGATCAACATCACCGGTTTTCAACGCCTGCACTGACGCGCCAAAAGTTTCAAACAGTTTTATCCGCGGATTTTGCTCATTCCCGTCCAGCACATTATAAACAGCCACATAAAACGGGGTTGTGCCTGCTTGAGCGCCGACCAGACCGTCTTCAAAAGCACCAAAACTCTTACCGTCACTAAACCGGTTTTCATCACCTCGTACCAGCATAAACATTTCAGAACGCATATAGGCATCAGAAAAATCAACTTTTTCCTTGCGCTCATCCTTAATGGTAATACCAGTCATTCCAACATTGTACTGACCGTCAGATACCGCCTGGATCATCGCATCCCAGGAGGTATTTTGATATTCCACCTTGAAATTGAGTCGTTTGGCAATCTC
The DNA here is from genome assembly GCA_024225445.1 of Hyphomicrobiales bacterium. Taxonomy (GTDB): domain Bacteria; phylum Pseudomonadota; class Alphaproteobacteria; order Rhizobiales; family Rhizobiaceae; genus JAAEMP01. Next base: position 7,745 of record JAAEMP010000149.1, read on the forward strand.
GTTCATTGCATCATATTCCCACCCGATCTGCTCGCCCGATTTAGGGTCTATGAACTGTAGAGGGGGGTAGGCATTCTCCGTCACAACTACCACATTTTTTCCACCCAGATTTGGCAGGTCGGCGCCCTGCACCAGTGTGGAAAAAGCCAGCCCGGCAAAAAGGCAGGTAATCAAAGCAACAATTTTTTTCATAACGCTCTCCATGTTTTAAAATTCAGTGGCAAAAATCGAGTTTAAACGAAGCTGCAGGAGCGGCAAGGAAAATCCTCGACTATCTAAGATTTTGATTTAGGCACCGATATACCCGACCCAAATCTCAAGTCCATCGCGGCATTAACACTACCGGCATAAAATTGGCACAAATACACCTGATTATTTCGGTTCCCATTGCAATTGTTTGACATAACTGTCAGTCTCTGATGAGGCCGTTATTTGAGTATAGTAAATGTATTGAGTAGGCTGGTTGTAAATCATGACACCTGAAAATTTCTACTCCTGGCGCAAGGCTATGGGATTAAAGCGAAAAGAAGCTGCTGCACTTTTGGGAACGAATAAACACGTTATTTGCACCTACGAAAAATCTACTGATCACAAGAAAAAAGCAATACCAAAAGCCGTTGAACTGGCCTGTTATGCCCTTTCACGTGGCGTCTCGGAATTTGACGGCAGGACCGCAAAAAACAGTTTCAATGGTCTGGGCGCATCGGAAGATATCGAAATGGTAATAACAAAAGACCCGATAAGATCCGACAGGGCAAAAATCCTGACAAAATCATCCAAATAGAATATTGAACCAGATCTGCGCCCATTGAGGTTGTTTCACAACCTCGGTTATAAACACCTGCATTTAATTCCCGCATTGCAATTTTAACGAGATTGTATCAAATATGTCCGAACCCGCTAACTCAAACACCGCTAATTATGAACAAAATACGGTGATCTGTGTGTACTATACCCAGGCTGAAGATCACTATCCCCAGCAATTTACATTACAATATCTAATTACGTAATGACGGGGTTCCATTCCCCAATTCAATACAATATAAGACCCTCCTAGAGGCTTTCATGTTTATATTGAACCGTTTGATGGAGCAAGATCAGCCCAGTATGCAAGGCGCGGTGCGCAGCGCGATCTGGTTGATCGGGCAAGTGCCGCAACGTCGCAGATGGGCTGATCCGGCCCACCTGAAAGGCCGGTTTTGGAGCTCGCTGGACTGCGTTATGTTTCGCTTGTGGTCACCCAGACCACGGCGCAAAACCTGCCTTGCCAGCAAACGCCAAAAACCGGTCAAACGATTCAATATAAACATGAAAGCCTC
>JAAEMP010000150.1 GCA_024225445.1 Hyphomicrobiales bacterium
AAAACCCCGGTGGAAAGTCCGCAAGTCGAAAACTGGCGTGATCTGGTTGAACACAAAAGCGGCTGCCTGATATTAAACCATGTGGTGTTTCGCGAATACCTGGTCAGACTGGAGCGTGAAGACGGGTTGCCGCGCATTGTTGTCCACCGGCTTGTCGATGGCGAAGAGTACACGATAGATTTTGATGAAGAAGCCTATTCTCTCGGTTTTAATGGTGCATATGAATTTGATACCGAAGTGATTCGATTCACCTATTCTTCCATGACGACGCCATCACAAACCTATGAATATAATATGCGCACACGTCAGCGCGAGTTGCTCAAAACCCAGGAGGTCCCGTCCGGTCACAATATTGATGACTACGTAACCAGACGATTACAGGCACCAGGCTATGACGGGGAGCTTGTTCCAATATCGCTCATTCATCACAAGCATACAAAATGTGACGGTACCGCACCATGCCTGCTTTATGGTTATGGTGCCTATGGCATGTCTATTCCGGCAGCATTCAATACCAATTGCCTGTCTTTGGTGGATCGCGGTTTTATTTATGCAATTGCCCATATCAGGGGCGGCAAAGACAAGGGATTTACCTGGTATGAGAACGGCCGTCGTGAACATAAAGAAAATACATTCAAAGACTTCATAAGTGCCGGTAACTATCTGATTAATCAGAATTTTACTGCAGCGGGTCGTATAGTAGCCCATGGCGGCAGCGCCGGGGGCATGTTAATGGGAGCGGTTGCCAATATGGCTCCACAATTGTTTGCCGGCATCATTGGCGAAGTCCCGTTTGTTGATGTTCTCAACACGATGCTTGATGACACTCTCCCGCTTACCCCGCCCGAATGGCCGGAATGGGGTAACCCGATCGCCAGCAAAGATGATTATAGCTACATTGCAGGCTATTCTCCATACGATCAGATTTGCGCACAGAACTACCCCCCAATTCTGGCAATTGGCGGCCTGGCTGACCCGCGGGTCACCTATTGGGAGCCAGCAAAATGGGTGGCCAAATTGAGAGTTTTAAAAACCGGAGACAACCCGGTGTTGTTAAAAACCAATATGGAATCCGGTCATGGCGGCGCATCAGGCCGATTTCAGCGTCTGCACGAAGTGGCATTCAGCACGGCATTTGCTCTTAAATGCGTGGGGAAAGAGGCAAGCTAACGCATTTACCGCCTGCACGGCACTAGTAACAATTGTTTCTGGCGATCTGGAATATGATAAAAAAACAGCCCGAAACGGGCTGCTAGATTATTTGGTTCAGACACTTGGCAAACAGATCGAATTACCCAGTATTTTATTGCTCCAGGTCCTTTCACGGTTGCATTGAATCGCTCTAGCAACTGCGGGAAAGTGCACAACCTATAATGGCTCCACCAATGATACCGCCAAGAAGATCTTTACGGCGCTGTGGTTGTTGACCGTAAACTTGCGGCTGACCTTGCTGAACTATCACACCTCCGGTACCAGCCTGCGGATTGCGCTGTCGGGCAATTACGCCTGGTTGCGATTGTACTTGCCGATTTGGCCAGAAACATTGTCCAGTGCGGGATACTTGCTGGCCGGGCTGACAAGATGCCACTCCCTTAACTTTTGGCCAGAAACAGTTACCCCCGCGTGATATTTTTTGACCTGGCTGACAGGACTTTGCCGTTTTTCTGACTATTTTACGAGGTGCCGGGCAAATTCGCGAAGTGTAGGTCTGCAATTGCTCCAGCAATTCAGGGGTTGGTTGAAGAGTGGCCAGTTTGATTTTCGCGTATTTGGCATAATCACCGACAGCACGCAGACTCTTCTTACCCCAGAGTCCGTCGGCGCTTCCTGCAACACAGCCTATACGATTGAGTTCACTTTGTATCTGGCGGGTGATTTCACGCGTAACAGTTTTGGGATCTTCACTTATTACCTTCTTGCCATCATCCAAAACCGCTGTTTTAACCGCATCTTCGGAATTATCGCGAATGGGTTTTTCAACGTGAATTTTTCGGGTATCCAGGCTGGCCACTTTTGCCTGTTCGGCTTTTTCTATTCTGGCCAGGCGGAGTTTGGCCAGATCACCAAAAAAACCATTGCCATAAGCATTGATAAATGCCTGAAGCTCATCAACATCCTGGGAATCCTTCACCGCTTCCCAGGCCAATTGTTCCAGACGCATCGACAACAGTTTGTCCGTCTCGTTACTATTGGAACTGGTAGATTTTAACCTGTTTTGAACCGGTTTTTTCCTGACAGGCTCAACAACAGGTGTGATATCAGTCTGCGTTTTGGTTGATTGATCAAGTAAAGCCACCTGATTGTCAGTGGTGTCATTCTCACCACCGTTAAAATAGAACCGACCGAGCAGGGACGAATTGATCCAGGGTATTTGCTGTTCTTTTGTTTCTTCGAACACCTGACGGCGCACATCGGTCATCAGGGTTGATATCTCAATACCGGGACGCCCGATATTGGCGAGTAATGCTCTGGTAAACGGACTGTTGCGCCCATCACCATCCAGTGCAACATTATTGGGCTGGGTGGCAAAAGCAATAAACGTGCCTTCGGATGAACTGTCATCTCTGGCCAGGCCACGAACCGAACCGGTTGAACGGGAGGATATTCTCAGTTTACGTGCCAGTGGATTGTCGCGGCAGGCATCCAGAAACAGCAGAACCGTCTTGGTTTCCCTTTCCATCTGCCGTTGGACAAAATCCATCGGAATGGTTTCAAAATCCAGATCTCCTTCATGGCGGATATCGGTATTGACCGGAGCAAGATAGTTGCGGCCATTTACCTGCAGGGCATGACCTGCATAAAAGAACATCGCCACATCGGCGCCACGCAACTTGTTGCCAAATTCACGCACTTTATCGCGCATTCCCCGGCTGTCCAGATCAAATCCGCCAACCACATCGAAACCAAGACTTCTAAGCTTGTCTGACAGATCTTCCGCGTCATTGCGGGGATTTATCAGAGGGGCGGCATTTTCATAGGCTGAATTTCCGATTACCAGGGCAACCCGTTTGGATGCCTGGGCAACGCTGGCAACAAAAGCAAAAGATAAAGCCAGCACCAACAGTCTTGCAGACTTGTCGGTAAGAAATGAGAATGTAGAAATATTTTTCATCACATCACTGTCATTTTAGTGTTTGCCGTGGATATCTGAATTGAAAAATACCACACGCTTAACCTTCCAGCAACTGAAAGAGCTATCTTCAACATAGTGACTAAAAATTGTGCCTGATGTATCCTATATCACACTACGGACCGAATATGGCAATATTCAAACGCCAATTGCACAAAAACGTCAAAAAAAGCCGGGTATTATCAATGAATATAGGCCTCGTTTCCGAGATTTCCGGTCTTCCGGCCAAGACCATTCGTTATTATGAAGATATTGCCCTGGTAAAACCGGCCCGATCACAAAATGGTTACCGAAACTATTCACAATCAGAGGCAGATACCCTGATATTCGTTAAACGTGCCCGTGGGCTTGGATTTACCATCGATGAATGCCGGTCGTTATTGTCCTTGTATCAGGACAAGAACAGAGCCAGTGCCGATGTGAAAAAATTTGCCCTGCTAAAAGTCAGGCAGATCGAAACCCGCATAAAAGAACTGAACAAGCTGAGTGCTACTCTCAATCATCTGGCCCAGAACTGCCATGGAGACAATCGACCGGATTGTCCTATCCTGAATGAACTGTCCGGAGATAAATCAGCCGATGAATAGAACATTTGCCTATCTGTTGATCGCCGGTATTACGGGATTTGCCATCTGGATGTGGATGCCTTCAACACCGGACAAAACCAGCCTCAATCTGGCGGATATCAAAATACCCGAGCTTTCACAACCGGCGAAAACGGGCAAATCCCTGTTTGATAAAACCTGCGCGCAATGCCACGGAGAAAATGCGGTTGGCGTTGACAGGGCCGGTCCGCCACTCATTCACAAAATCTATGAACCGGGCCATCACGGTGACCAGACATTTATTCTTGCCGCCGCACGAGGTGTGCGAAGTCATCACTGGAAATTTGGCGACATGCCGCCGGTTGAGGGTATCAAACGCGCGGAAATTGAAAAAATTGTCACCTATATTCGTGAACTTCAACGCGCCAACGGTATTTTTTAATCCGCAAGACTGCTAACCAATATTTTTGGCAAAAATATTGAGCATTCGAGCCCATGCCATGCCTGCGGCCTCTTCATGATAACTTGGTCGCGCGTCACAATGAAAGCCGTGGTCTGCACCCTGATAAACATAAATATCACAGTCCGGTCGTTTTGCGCGCACCGTCTCGACATTGCTCATTGGAATGCCCTGGTCTTCAGAACCGTAATGCAATTGTGTCGGGCATTGCGGTTTTTCTTCGGCAAAAGCCGCGATGCGGCCGCCGTAAAAGCCAGAGGCGACGCTGAAACCTTCAAGCCTGGTGGCGGCCAGAAAAGCCACGCTGCCGCCCAGGCAAAAGCCGACAATGCCGACTTTGCCAACATCTGCAACGCTTGCACGGGCAGCATCCGTATCAAGCAGAAATGCATCCCAGTTGACAGCCTCGATAAAGGCACGGGCCTTTTGGATTTCCTGCGGTGAATAACCGGACTGGAAATTGCGCTGTGTGCGATCAAAAATTGCTGGTGCTATGGCGACAAACCCAAGTTCCGCCAGCCGGTCACATATGGAACGAATGTGTGAGTTGACGCCGAAAATTTCCTGAATGACGACAATGGCGCCGCTCGGATTTCCCTCCGGATCAGCGCGATAGGCACCCAGTTCATGACCATCAGATGCGGTTAAGGTAACATTTGGCATGGCAGCCCCCTCCTCCATTTGAATTGATGATATAGCAGAACAGTTTCATTTTGATTCAGTTTTGATTTTTTTGCTCACGGCTATTCGGGCTTGCGCCCGGCCTCCGCAAGGGCGGCGCACCGGCGCCGGTCGCTTTTCGCTCCTGAGTGCATGATCATTTTTGAAGGTATTCTGCTATATCTGTTTTTTTGCTCACGGCTATTCGGGCTAACGCCCGGCCTGGGCGAGGGCGGCGCACCGGCGCCGGTCGCTTTTCCCTCCTGATTGCAGGATCATTTTCAAGGTGTTCTGCTACAAATTTGTGAATTTTCCCGGCAACAAGCCCGGGATGGGTATGGTTGATC